>NZ_DALZEG010000002.1:0-250368 GCF_031979465.1 Moraxella sp. CTOTU46934 | reverse complement strand
CAACTGACCTACAAATGCGAGAACGCAGGTTGCCGTTTTGAAATCGTGAATGAGAGATACACGACCCAGCGATGTTCGTGTTGCGGTGAAATCACCGCCAATAGTCCGAAAGGTAGAAAATCGCTTGGAATAAGAGAATGGATATGTGCTTCGTGTGGCACATGGCATGATAGAGATATCAATGCCAGTAAGAACATTCTTGCGGTCGGGCTTAACCGTCTTGTAGAAGGAATCCCCTTGCTTTAGCAAGGGGAGGAAGTCAAATGAAAAAGGCGAATATAACGAATTGGCAGTACCCAATATCTCGTTTAAAGCCCACAAATAATTGCCTAGCAAAATAATGGGTCAAAAACCGCAAAACAATAACCCCAGTGCATGGCATTGGGGTTTTTTAGTTTTAAAGAGAGCAGCAAGTAGGTGGCTACCATTGCTGCCAAACCATTACTGCCAAAAGATAGGGACATATCAAAAAAGCCAAAATCACATTTTTTTATCAACGAGTCCCTATTTTTCGCCAGCCAAATTCAAGCCAGCTAAATTCAAGATAGACGGCAAGCGTATTCAATACCCCCGAATTTTGTTAAAATAGGCAAAAATTTATCTAGCTGAGCGTCCCATGAATTCAAATAACTCAAACAACTCGACAACCAACCAATTACTGTTTAAACAAGCCAAAACCCACATCCCTGGCGGTGTAAATTCACCTGTGCGGGCGTTTGCAGGCGTGGGGGGTACGCCTGTCTTTATCAGCCGCGCCCGTGGCAGCAAGATGTATGATACCGAAGGCAAACCCTATATAGATTATGTGGGCTCATGGGGACCGATGATTTTGGGTCATGCGCATCCTCATATTATCGAAGCGGTCAAAAATGCGGCAGATGACGGGTTAAGCTTTGGTGCCCCCACCACGTTTGAGACCACGGTGGCTGACAAAATCTGCGAATTGATTCCCAGTGTTGAATTAATCCGTATGACCAGCTCAGGCACTGAAGCTACCATGTCCGCCATTCGTCTAGCACGTGGCTATACAGGGCGCGACAAAATTGTCAAATTTGAAGGTTGTTATCACGGTCATAGCGACAGTCTGCTGGTCAAAGCGGGTTCAGGCATGTTAGATATCGGTGAACCAAGCTCAAAAGGCGTCCCTGCCGATTTTGCCAAACATACTATCACCATTCGTTACAACGACCCGCAAGCCATCAAAGACTGCTTTGCGCAATTTGGCAATGACATCGCTTGTGTGATTGTCGAGCCTATCGCCGGCAACATGAACATGATTGTACCCACGCAAGAATTTCACGATACCTTGCGTGCCGAGTGTACCGCGCATGGGGCTGTGCTAATTTTCGATGAAGTGATGACTGGGTTTAGGGTTGGCTTACAGTCAGCGCAAGCCCATTTTGGCATCACACCAGACTTGACCACGTTTGGTAAAATCATCGGTGCAGGTCTGCCAGTCGGGGCATTTGGTGGTAAACGTGAGATTATGGAATGTATCGCGCCGTTAGGCGGTGTGTATCAAGCAGGCACCTTATCAGGCAATCCACTGGCGATGCGTGCCGGTATTGCCATGTTTGATTTGCTCACGGCTGAGGGTTTTTATGACGCATTAAGTGAAAAAGTCGTTTATTTGACGGATAATCTTGAACAGTTGGCGAAGGATGCGGGTATTGGCTTTAAAACCACGCGCTGTGGCGGTATGTTTGGGATGTTTTTTACTGATAGCGATACATTGCCACAAAACTTTGACGAGGTGTGCCAATGCGATGCGCAAAAATTCGCGACCTTCTTCCACGGTATGCTCGATCGCGGTGTGTATCTTGCGCCATCCGCCTTTGAGGCAGCCTTTATAAGTAGTGAGCATTCGCAAGAAGACTTGGATGCCACGTTGCAAGCGGCAAAAGAAGTCTTTGCGATAATGGCGAAAGCATAACGGTTGCACATAAAAAATTTGCCAAAGGATTTTTAATTGCGTTTGGACGCTTGACTTTGGTGAAGTTTGCCAAAGGTCAGAGCGCAAATAGTGATTTAAATACTATCAATTTTCAATCAAATAGATTTTAGAGAATAAAAACCACCCATGCGACAACTGCCCCAAGCGTTAACCCCAGAATCCATTGCACAGCGTAATCTTGAAGAAAGTCAGCAGCCGCAGTCATTCTTTGACGACTTCGCCAAATCTGTTACCCTCTATCGCGATGACGACATTTGGGTCATCGACAAACCGCACGGGCTGTTATCGGTGGATGGTAAAGAACTCAAAGTAAGCTTGCAATCGCGCCTGCTAAAAGCCGACCCCAACGTCAAACTTATTCACAGACTTGATATGGACACCTCAGGGATTATCATTTTTGCGCGCCATAGCGAGGCGCAAACCCATATCAGCAAACAATTTATCGAGCGTATTCCGAGCAAAGAATACCAAGCGCTGGTCTGGGGAACGCCGCCGCAGCAAGGCGAAATCGATGTGCCCGTGCGCTACGACCCACCACAAAAACCCAAGCATATCGTCGATATGAATTGGGATAAACGTGCCTATACGAAATATGAAACCTTGCATCACGAACTGCGTGAGGGTAAGGCAGTTAGCCGTGTCGCCTTGCATCCTGTCACAGGGCGCAGTCATCAACTACGCGTTCATATGCTGCATATCGGGCATGTGATGCTTGGCGACCCCATCTACGCGCAAGATGTATTGGGCGGTCAAGCGTTTGATTTATCGCCTAGGCTTTGCTTACATGCACACAAATTACGTTTAAAACATCCCAACACGGGTGTATGGATGGAATGGGAAAGCCCCGTGCCGTTTTAACTGTGTGGGTTTTTAGCAATCTATCTTTTAAATTGATAGGGTTTAGAGTACTGTTTTCATCCTACTGTTAGCAGCAAAAAAGGGGCATAATCACCATGCCCCTTGTTTAATTACCCATGTTGGTGTAACCAATCCAGGGTTTGCTGCCAAAGTAGCTGGTTTTGCCGGCTAAAAAATTTCATGTGCCCGATATGCTGTAAGCCATAATCTTTGGGTTTTAGCGTTTGGGTGGTCGCTTGCATGTTGGGAAACACCCGAATCATATCGGCGACATTCTTATCATTGGCAATATCATCATCGGGCGCATTCACCCACATAGCAGGCAAGTTAACCTCATTGTAATAGTGGGTTTTCACTGTTTTACCGAAGGCGGTTTTGATATAGCCTGCGCCATTGCACCAATCTCGACACTGTTTGGCGACATTTTTGGGCAAGTCTTCGCCCATGCCAATTTTGCTTGATTGGGTATAGCCAAACACCACATTGGACACAGGAATAAATACATCCATAAACCACATGGCTTTGGCACGATACGGCATCGCCATATTACGGATTCGCCCAGACGAACAGGCAACGTTAAACACGGATGTGAACTTGTGATGATTGGGCATCAAACCAAATAATAGACCGCCCGCGCTATGACCGACCAGATGATAGGTGGTATTGGGAAACTCTTGAATCAGCCTATCAAGCACCGCAGTCATATCGTAGCGTCCCCAACTAATCAGTGACGCATTAGAGTGCTTGAGGTCGCCTTGCATCGACTCGCCAATATCTTCATTGTCATAGCTAATGACGCCATAGCCATGCTCCATCAAATACTGCGCAAAATTTTGATAAAACTGGCGTTTGATACCTGTTGCGGGCGCAATCATCACTGCTGCTTTAACTGTATCGGGTCGAAACACCGTCGCCGCCAGTGTGGCAGGGTGTTTGGTGGCTATTTGAATGGTTTGCTGCGTAGGGTGTGAGGCTAAGGCTGACGGTGTTTTTAGCGTTAGATTTGACATGACGGTTATCTTCCTTGGTAATCAACTTTTTATACAAGCTTATACGAGCGCTTTTTATACGAGCGCTTTTTATACAAGCACTCAGCCAAATTTTGACAAATGATGAGCAGACTCGTTTAAAAGCGACTATAGCAAACAATTTATGGGTGCAAAAAAGTTATCATGAACATAACAGTCATAAAAAAAGCAATCAGCGGCGGCCAATTGCTTGCTTAAATCGTTGACGAAAAAACTAAGGGGTTTTCACGACAACTTTTTGGTTGGTGTTGATTAAAATCTCAGAAGGTCCATCAACGGTGACGCGCACTTGGTTATTATTAGGGCGCTGTGAGCGAAAATATTGGTCTTCAGCAGGGGTACAGCCCAAGCAGCGATCGAGTGCCGCCAGTGGCTCAAGAATCAGCTTGCGTTCTACCTGATCGATTTCATCGTTATAGATGGTAAATGGCATACTGGCAATCGCTGTCACCACGCCGCCCACCACTGCCAATGCGCCCAATGGCTTACCCACAATGGTATCAGCGACCATGGAACCATAGGTTGGACCAAAATCTTTTTCATCAATTTCGGTAGCGGCAAAGCTGCAAGTCGTCGTTGCAACCATCAAGGCTACGGCTGACGCAATCGTATTTAATAGTTTCATAGCAGGTTCCTAACTGGCAGCAAGCCCCCATTAACGAGGTAACTAGCTAACTAACTAAATTAAATGAATAAATAATTAGGTAACTAGATAACCAAATAACTGGGGTTGACTGACAGGTTGTACCTAACAAGTTTTGCTAGGTTGTTGCTGAATAGTTCAGGAACATTACATCAATTTTGCCAAGAATTATCAAGTAAAATTGTCTTTGCTGCAGGTTTTTTTACGTTAATGGAGAGCCTTTATTTTTTGAGCAGTTTTTTGAGTGGTTTTTTGAGGGGTTTTTTCACTGATTTTTTCACGGTTTTTTTGTGGGTTATCAGCGGCTGGCAAGTGGGACAGAATGTGCTCGCCCGCTGATTGATTTTGACGTTTTCGATGGTAGTGCCACAGCTCGGACAATCACCGCCTTTATGCCCATACACCAATAACGTTTGCTGAAAATACCCCGTTTGTCCATCCGCTACGGTAAAATCTTTTAACGTTGAACCGCCTTTTTCAATCGATGTTTGTAGGACTTGTCGAATATGGGCGACCAAGGTGGTGAGCTGTTCATGGCTGATGAGATGAGCAGGGGTCAACGGATGAATTTTTGATAAAAATAGGCTTTCGGTTGCATAGATATTACCCACACCGACCACAATCTCTTGCGCCATAATCACTGATTTGATGGGGCGTTCAATCGGTTTTTTGCGATTATGGATATGGTGATATAGATAGTCAGCGCTAAAGTCTTCTGAGAGAGGCTCTACACCCAAATGGGTAATCAGCTTGTCTTCATAGTCCTCTAACCATAGCAACATGCCAAACCGCCGTGGGTCATGATAATGTAGCTGGGTGAGTTTTTTGCCATTATTAAACGTCAAAATCACGTGATCGTGTTTACGCTTGTCAAACCCCACAGGATGCTGCTGTAAGCTACCCGACATCCCCAAGTGGATGAGCAGTTTTTTTTGCGCCGCGCCGCCTTTAAAGGTGAGAATCAGATATTTGGCTCGGCGCTCAATGTCGACAAGTTGATAATCTACCAAAATCACCAAGTCATCAGGCACCGCCCAGCGCAATTTGGGCTGAAAGACGCTAACTTTTTCAACGGTTTGATTGAGCAAAGGTTGCAGACTCGTCGCTGTCGTCTGCACTTCGGGCAATTCTGGCATGTGCCGTGTGACTCCTATTTAAAGCATTAAGACTTGTTATTGACGATACGACGCGCCAAGATAATACCATGTTGCTGCTCTAGTTTTGCCAAAAGCTTGGACAACTGACTTAGCCCCGTCACTTCTATGGTAAAATTCAACCGCGCGATATCATCATCCCCGCTTAGGGTGTCGACTTGGCGGATATTGACATTTTCTTGGTCGATGATTTGGGTCAGGTCTTTGAGTAAGCCCCGCCTGTCATACGATTCAAGGTATATTTGTACCAATTGGCTTTTGCCTTTATTGCCATACCAAGCGGCACTAATGGCGCGTTCAGGCTCCCGCTCCACCAGTCGCTCATATTCGACGCAATCACTGCGGTGGACGGATACGCCATTGGACTGGGTGATATAACCCGCAATTGGCTCACCTTGCACAGGTGAGCAGCAATTTGCCAAGTGAATAGCAATGTTATCTAAGCCATCGACTTCAATTTTATACGCATCTAGCTTGCCTGTGGCTTTGGGGTGAATACTGGGGATAAGCTCAGTCTCAGTGACTTCGGGTTCTAAATCTAGATGACGACTGATATGACCGGTCAAATTATGCAATTCAACGTTGCCATTGACTAGCCCTACCAAAATATCATCACTGTTTTTGGCATTAAAAAATTTGACGTAATCATTTAAATCGATACTGTTAGGGTGTACCGACATGCGCGCCAATTCTTTGGTTAATATGTGCTTACCTGTTTCGATATTTTTATCACGGTCTTGCTTATTAAACCATTGGCGCAGTTTGCTGCGAGCGCGACTGGTATTGATATAACCTAAGGATGCCACGAGCCAATCACGGTTTGGCTCGCGTGATTGCTTGGTAATAATCTCAACTTGCTCGCCTGTTTTGAGCTGATAGGTGAGCGGTACATAGCGTTTGTTGACGCGAGCGGCTTGGGCGCGATTGCCGACATGGGTATGCACATGATAGGCAAAATCGAGCACAGTTGAGCCTTTGGGCAATTCGATGATATCGCCATCACGACTAAACACATAAATCCGCTCAAATTCACCAAAATCAACGACTTGTTCTTCTTCATCGAGCTCGCCTTGCTCATGCTCAACATGTTTATCTAATACAAATTTTAAGGGGTCATGATTGTCAGCATTTTCTTGATTGAGTAATAACTGACGCAGTGAGCTAATTTTTTTGGTCAGATAGTCGTCTTTTTTGTTTTTGGTGCCTTCTTTATAGTTGACGTGTGCACACATGCCAAGTTCAGCTTCATAGTGCATGTCAAAGGTACGAATTTGTACTTCCAGCGATTTGTTCTCAGCAATGACCGCGGTATGTAGCGAGCGATAGCCATTGGTTTTTGGGTTAGTGATATAGTCATCAAACTGTTCGGGAATATAGCGCCATAAACCATGCACCAGCCCCAATACGTGATAACAATCGGCGTTGTTATGCACCAGTACCCGCAGTGCGCGGATGTCATATAATTGGTCAAACGACAGTGATTTGAGTTTCATCTTACGATAAATCGAGTAGATGTGTTTGACACGACCGGTGATTTCCCCGTCAATCCCTTGGGCAGCTAACGCCTCACGCAGTTGTTGGGCAACACGGTCGATATAGGTTTCGCGCTCGCTACGTTTTTCAGAGAGTAATTTGGCGATTTCTTTGTAGCGGTCAGGCGCAAGATAACGAAACGATAAGTCCTCAAGCTCCCATTTAAGCTGTGCAATACCCATACGATGCGCTAGCGGCGCGTAGATTGTCATGACCTCACGCGCGACCCGTTGCTGACGCTCAGGACTAGCATACGACAGCTCCCGCATCGCAAAAGTACGCTCAGCCAATTTGATGAGTACCACACGCACATCGTTGGTCATCGAGATGAGCATGTTATAAATGCCCGATAACTGCTCGCGCTGGTTGTTGTTAAAGTGGTCTTCTAAGCGCTTGTTGTTTTCTATCAAATCCGACAGTCGCCCCAGCGCTAGGGTTTCTTGAACCAGCTCTGCGACTTCATCGCCAAAGGTGGCTTGGATTTGTTTGGGGTTAAAAATTTGGATACGCGCAGCACGATATAACATCGCAGCAACGAGTGTGTCTTCATCTTGGTACAGATAACCCAAAATATCGGCAATCCCAATCCCAGTCAAAAACGCATTAGAGCGGTTGCTTTCGGTACTTAAATCTTGATTTTTGAGTAGTTGACAGGCTTTGGTCAGCTCAGGCAGCTCAGTGAGATGAGCGCGTTTTGCCATCGATGCCAGCCAAGCTTCGGTATCAATGGTATGCTCATCGATGATGTGGCTGGCAGGCTCAGAGACAATGGGCAAGTCAGTATGGGTGAAATGACGCTGGCTGGCAGTGATACTCGCAATCATCGTGGTACTATCATGATCAACGTCTTTTCCATCCAATAGCGGCAAACTTTCTCGTATTTTTACCATGTCAATTCTACACCTTACTTACCAGATTTCCTCAAAGAGCAAAAAAACTAACCTTGTTCATTTAAAATTATCAACTCACTTTCCCTGTGAGTTTTTGTGTGATTAAGTTTGATTTGATACTGCGCTAGCAATAATAAAATATGACAGAGTAGTCGCTATAGCAGCGCGTTTTAGCTATGATAGTGCGTTGGTTTTGGGCGTGTTAACCCTTAAAATAAATGTTAAACGTTAAAATAAAGTAAATGCCATAGTCACTTTATATATCTTAACCGTTTTATATATCATAACCGTTTTGGGGTGCCCATGTTTAGCCATTTAACACTAACTTTATTACGCTTACTCATGTGTTAATTTTATTAAGATGTGTCTATTAGCAAACAATTGCAAGTCAACCCGTCGATAAAATTTTTGTATCACTCAAGTTAGTGTCAGTCAACTGCCCAATCAGCGATTTGAGTGAATCTCAATCCAAATTAAGATAAACTATCTTGTTCAGTATAGGTGAGTTTAATGAAATTACCATCTCATTTTGTTACAAATGCGACTACTATAGCGTCAGATTTTACCATGACCCGCTCAAAAAGCCTTGCGAACTTTGGTAAAACCCTGTCAATGTTGGCGATAACGCTGACTTTATCGCTTGGGTTGACAGGGTGTGAGTATTTTCAAACGCAAACCGAGGCTAACTCGCCCATTGGTGCCAAACAAATTGCCAAACTGATTCCCAAACGTGGACAAGATAGCAAAAGCTGGGCACAAGACATCAACCAAATATTTGATACCTTAAAAATAGAAAAAAACGCGCAAAATATTTGTACCGCTGTCGCCATTATCGACCAAGAGTCTAATTTTAAAGCCAATCCGCCCGTCCCGAATTTGGGGCAATCAAGCCTAAAAGCGATGAATGAAGAGTTGGAAGAAAAATTAGGCTCAACGCTAGCCCCGTATTTTCGCACCATGCTAAAAACTGAGCCTACCCCCGATAACAGCTTTGAAAAACAAATCGCTAAAGTCAAAACTGAAGAAGAACTTGACGATATTTATCATCAGATGTTTGCGTATTTTTCAAGCAAATATTATGCCAGCAAGCTGAACAGCGTCACCAAATTGGTGGGCGGGGATATTGAAGAAAAATTAGACCCGATTACCACCTTAGGCTCAATGCAGGTGCAAGTAAGTTATGCGCGTGACCATCGCCGGATGAATGGCAATAACCTTGAACTGCGTAAAGACCTATATAGCCAATATGGCGGATTGTACTATGGTATCCATCGCTTGCTACTGTATAAAGCCAATTATCAAGACCCGATTTATCGCTTTGCTGACTACAACTCAGGGATGTATTCAAGCCGTAATGCGGCTTTCCAAAAAATGCTGCACGAGTTATCCAAAGCCGAAATAGACTATGATGGCGATTTATTGATTTATGAAAAAGGCAATAAAATCAGTGCCAATATCAGCCAAAGTGAGCAGGCGCTGATATCGATGATTCAGCAAGGCATGATTAGCCTGACGGAGCGACAAGTGCGTATGGACTTGGCAAAAGAAAAAAGCCAAGATTTTGAAAATACCGAAACCTACCGCACCATTGGTAGTCTTTACAAAATGAAAACTGGCAAAAACGCCCCTGCCGCCATCATGCCACAGGTGGTCATCTCTGGCGCAAAACTCAGCCGTGACTATAATACCAAATGGTACGCCGACAAAGTCAACGTACGCTATTTAAATTGTATGAATAAAGCCAAATTTTAGCGTTTCTCAAAGCGTGCAATGCTTTCCACATGTCCTGTGTGCGGGAACATATCCATCACGCCCGCGTGGGTGAGTTTATAGCCTTTTTCAAGCAGCACAGCGGTATCGCGGGCAAGCGTAATCGGATTGCACGACACATACACGATGCGTTTGGCATTGAATTTATCCAGATACTGCATCACTTCTAAGGCGCCTGAGCGGGGTGGGTCAATCAGCAGTGCATCGACTTGCCCAACCCAAGGCTCACTCGAGAAATCTTTGGTTAAATCTTGGGCAAAAAAGTCGGTATGGTGCAAGCCGTTGGCGGTGGCATTCATTTTGGCGCGCTGTGTCATCTCACTGCTGCCTTCCACCCCAATCACAAAGCCAGTTTCACCCACTTGACGCGCCAGTGGCAGACTAAAATTGCCCAAGCCGCAAAACAAATCAAGCACGCGCTCGCCTGGCTGCAACGCTAACAAATCAATTGCCAGCTTGGTCATTTTACGATTGACTGACAAATTGACTTGGGTAAAATCCAGTGGCGAGAATTCAAACGTCACATCAAACTCGGGCAACCGATAAAATAAACCGCCCGTCGGTGGCACAGTCAAGCTTGATGGGCGCGCATGGGCAGTATTTTCATACAATGGGTCAATACGATGTACCGTGTCGCTACCTTTGGGCTGTAAAAATAACTGCCAGTTACGCTCTGCAAAAAAAGCTTGCAGTTTTGCGATATCATGCTCACCTAAATCCACCATGTGACGGACAATGACGGCGATGGATTTTTTGCTATCGATAACATCATCAAGCGTTTCACCCATCGCTAACTCAAGCTGTGGAATATGGTCACGGGCGTCAAGCGAGCTAATAAGCGCTTTTAAGTTCTCAATTTCAAAGCCGATACGCGGGTCAAGCACATGGCATTCGTTTAAATTTGCCAAAAAATTGCTGGCGCGCTCACGAAAACCGACCAATGCTGTGCCTTTTTTCTCGACATAGCGCACGCCCATACGTGCCTTGGTGCGGTAGCCCAAACGGTCAGCAACCAATGGGGGAAGCCAGTGTTCAGGCTGGATATGGGCTTGGTGTTCGAGCAGCTCTGCCAGTACCGATTGCTTAAATTGAATCTGCCCATCGGGTTGCCAGTGCTGTAAGCTACAGCCACCACACACCCCAAAATGCGGGCAAGGCGGGGTCGTGCGTTCAGGGTTTGGGTTTGCCAGTACGAGAGCCGCGTCACCTTCTTCCATACTTTTACGTGAGCCTGTGATTTTGACGCTCACGGTCTCGTTGGGCAGCGCAAAGCTGACGAATACTTTTTTGCCATGTTTATCGAGGTGATGGTCGGGCTGGTCACCGTAACTTGCCACGCCACGTCCATCATGAGCAAGGTTGGTCACTGTTAGGGTAACGGGTGGGGCGTCTTGCAAACGTTTACGCACCCGCGCGGTGGGTTTGATTTTTTTGCTTGGGTTTTTGGTGAGTTGGTTAGACTGGGTTTGGTCAGCGGTAGCGTTTGACATTTATTAAAAAACCTATTTAATCGAGGGTCAGTGTAAATATTTATTACAAAATTCATCAAAATTTTGTGGTTATGATAGCTTAAAATGGATTTTTTTTATATCAATACCTGACTTTACATCGCTCAAAGAAGAAGGTTTGGATGTGATTGCATAACTGGTCATCACTTATCATAGGTCATTTTTTAAATGCTTTAAAATTTTACCAACAACAAATGAGCCAAGTGGTTATTTTTAAAAAGCAAAGTTGTGCTATGATGGTGTTTTATCCGTTAGCTATATAGGTTAATCGACACCATCATGCACGAACTAGAACTCAAGTTTGCTGTCCCAAGCTATCAACAAAGCGTCTTAAGAAAAAGCATCGACACCAAAACTGCGCGGCAACAGCGGCTATCGGCGTATTATTTTGATACCCCCAATCAAGACCTTGCCAAAAAAGGCATTGCCCTGCGTATCCGCTTTGAAGACAGCCAATGGGTACAAACCCTCAAAACAGCCGGTGATGGCGTTGCCAAACGCGTTGAGCTCAATACCGTGCTGAGCCTGACGGGTACGCCAGATACCCTTGATGTTAGCAGCCTTGTGCCCGATGTTTCACTGATTACAGAGCCAGCAGTCGTAGCGCAGCTGACTAGCATCATGCCGCTCGACCAGCTCGCTCAAGCCTTAACCGTGCAATATTTTACCGATGTGCAGCGCACTTCTCGTCAAATTAAGAAAAATAACAGCCGCATCGAAATCGCTTATGATATCGGCAAAGTTGGCATAGGTAGCCTAATCTCACAAAAATCCGCCAATAATCACGGGTTAACCCAATCGGATATTCATGAAATTGAATTTGAGCTGCTTGAAGGTGACCCAAGTGATTTGATTGAGGTGGCTAAAACTTGGTGTAAGAAATACAAATTATATTTATCAACCGTTACCAAAGCCCAGCGGGGTAGTCTGCTACTCGCGAATAAACAATTTGCCCAGCCTGTCAAAGCGGATTTAGCTGTGCTGCAATTACACAAAGGTATCAGCCAATTTGCGTTTTTGCAGGCAGTGGTCAATAATTGCCTAATGCAGATTTTGCCCAACGCCTCTGCAATTGCTGAAGGCAGTCCCGATGGCAACTTAGTGCACCAACTGCGTGTCGGCATTCGGCGTTTACGTACTGCCCTCAAACATTTCAAATTTGCCCAAGATTATATCGACCCAAATTGGCTGATGGTACTCAAACAAACCTTTAGCCTGCTAGGGGAGTATCGTGATAAAGAAATCTTGCAAATAAAAACCCAGCCCCTGCTAGAGTCAGTCGGTGCACCGCATGTCGAGTGGTCAACGGCAGTCGATATCATGCCGATTGATGCCGTCAGAGCCAATGATTTTCAAATTCTGCTGTTAGAGCTGATTGGTTTTACCCATTTGCCCGTACCTGCGGACAGCCCAAAAGCCAAAGCCACAGTTGCTAAAAAATTGGAAAAACTATTTACCGCGATTGCCGCGGCAAGTGATAAATTTGCCAGTCTCGATACAGAAAGCCAGCATGGTGTCCGTAAAGACCTAAAAAGCCTGCGTTATGTCAGTGAGTTTGCTGCGCCGCTTTTTGCCAGCCAAACCAATGGCAAAAAAGGGAAAAAAGCAGCTGAGCTCAATGCTTTCTTGCAATACTTAGAGCCTGCACAAGACGTACTCGGTGAGTATAATGACAATGTGGTCGGTCATGCTAACTATCTTGAGAAAGCCAAAACCGACCCAAATGCACTATTTGCGGTGGGTTGGTTTAGCGGGCGTGAGCAAGCGAGTGCCGAGCAATGCGCGGTGAGTCTAAAAACGGTGAAAAATGCGCCAAAGTTTTGGTCATAGTTTGACTTGATTGTATGTAAATAACAGAGAATAAAATAAAAGTGTCTGTAAAAGTGGCTGATGCCTGTAAAAGTGCCTGAGTAGAAAGCATCAGTCAGTCAATCATTGTATTACTAGTTGGGTCAGTCATGGACGACATCATTCAACCGCTAATCTCGATACCGACTACAGAAACCACGATGTATATTGTCGGTTTTGTGGAATTTTTATTGAGCTTTGCTTTTGCCTTATTATGGTTTATCTGTTTTTCAAATTATGATAAGCAGTCTCGCATTGCCAAGAAAGCCATCATTGCCCATGCAGTAGGCTGGCTTGTATTAATTTCTGTAGGTCTGTTGTTGATTCCTCCCGAGCGTAATGGTAGCTACTTGGATGTTTATGCCAACCTTGCTTTAGCCAATATCGGATTTATGATGGTGGTGGCGGGTGTATGTGCTATGCTCATCGCAAGTGTTCCCAAGACAGGCATTGCCTTCACGTTATTTTTTGCCGTCGTATTTTCTGCGATTGGAGGTAAAGGCATTGGCGATTTTTTATCTCCCATACCTATCCACGCCAAAATCGATTGGATGAGTTTTCATGACACGGATTCCAAATTAAGTAGCCTGCATGTCGGCATTGAACATAGTGATTTGCAACAAGCGCCTTCTACCCAATTGGCTAAAACACTGCAAGAAAATGGCTGGCTTGATAACATCACCTTTGCAAACCAAGCGAATTTAACGACGCCCATTGCCATGGATTTGGTACAAGCGCCATATTCTGGGTATTTATACCTGCCTGAAGAATATGGATTTACGCGTTATGGTAAAATGCTGTTTGGCGTTTTATCGGCAAGTTGGCTGATTATTTTGCTCTCTGCCTTGATGTTACTGCTCAAAGCTAACAAACAGCTACCGAAAAAAAAGCTTGATTGACCCAGTTTTTTAGTAATTGGCAATCAAATTTATATAAAAAAGCCAATACCGTCAGATATTGGCTTTTTGCTTTTATTGTAACGCCTATCAAAACGCGTATTGGGAAATTATTTTCCGTAAACTTTTAAGCGTTTTTCAATAGGTTCAAAGGTTTTTTCACCCGCTGGGGCGGCGATACCACCAAATACCATCTGTGCAATGAGTTTCCAGTTGCTATCGATGTTCCATGTTTCTGCCACTTTTTCATCAATCACACCATTGTAATGCTGTAAGTTTGCACCGATGTTGAGCGCAGCTAAGGCGTTCCAAATCGCATATTGGTGCATGGCACTGGTGTGTTCTGCCCATACTGGGAAATTATGCGCATACAGCGGGAATTGTTCTTGTAAGCCTTTGACCACTGATTGGTCTTCAAAATACAAGATAGTCCCTGCACCGGCTTTAAACATGGCCATTTTATCGGCAGTTGATTTGAATTTTTCATCATCATTCACCATCGCGCGTAGCAAATCTTCGGTGATTTGCCAAAGTTTTTGGTGGTCTTCACCAAACAATACCACCAAGCGGCTTGATTGTGAGTTGAATGAAGAGGGGGTGTGTAACACGGCATGTTCAACCAGTTTGACCACCTCATCTTTTGAGACAGGCAATTGGTCATTGAGCATATAGATAGAACGGCGAGTTTCTGCGATAGTGTGTAATGTTTCGACTGACATAATCAGCTCCTTTTCATTGTTATTTGATAATCAATCTACCTTATTAATTAAAGTTAAAGCCGATTGATACGACCGAGCTATTATATGCCTAAAATCCTAATAAATAAAAACTATTTTGTAATTTTTTTTAACCAGTAATTGTATTTATTAATTTTATCTAATATATTATTAAGGTTAATTTTGATAAATTTAAGGCAAAATTTCGACCGCTGTACCAATATCTACTTGGTCATACAGTGTGATAATGTCTTGATTGCGCATGCGGATACAGCCATGAGAAAGCGGAATGCCCATCGGCTCGGTATTGGGCGTCCCATGAATGTAAATGTAACGCGCCTTGGTATCACACACCCCTTGCTCATTGGCGCCTTTATTAAAGCCCGTTTCATTTCCCTCTAACCACAAAATCCGTGTCAAAATCCAGTCTCGATTGGGGAATGTAGTTGCCAAATGATCGTCATAAATTTCGCCGGTAAATTGACGTGCCACAAATACACTGTTGATAGGTAGATTATCGCCAAATTTTTCGCTAATCAGGTGCGCACCGAGCGGTGTACAGCCAGTATCCTGCAGTTGTCCAATACCATTTTTGGCAGTAGAGATGGGGTAAGTTTGTGATTGGGTGGGGCTCAGATGTAAAGTAAGCTGTTGTTTTTTTATTGAAATAATGATTCTTGGGTAACACATAATCGACTCGTTTAACATTAAGCTTAGACTATCATAACAAAAAAGCCCATCATATTCATGACAGGCTTTTTAAGAAAAATTTGAAAACATACAACCAGTTATTTGATGTCAGCAGTGGATACCCACAAGGTAGAATCGGCAATGTTCACAAAGCCATTTTTGGCTAATACCCAGCTAAACTTGACGCCTTTGGGCAGGGTCTGCACCACGGGGCATAGACGATTGGGACAAGAACGTACAATCGCATCTTTGTTGGTTTGTGCTCGATGAACGCTATCGGCTTGCGCAGTGAGTGGTAAAACCACCCATACCAAAGCCGCAGCCAAATTTGTCAGTTTATACTTAGCAAGGAATGATTTAATGCTCGAACTCATGATTTTTCAAAAATACAGTCAAATAAATACAGCCAAATAGTGAGAAAATTTTATCAAAAAATTATCTATCAAAACAAAAAAACTATTTTCACATTCACGTAAAAATACTGTAACAATAGGTATAACAAAAACTTAAAAAAGAAAAAGGCCTACGAAAACGTAAGCCTTTTTAATTTGGTCGGAACGGCGGGATTCGAACTCGCGACCCCTTGCACCCCATGCAAGTGCGCTACCAGACTGCGCTACGCCCCGAAAGGTGTACTATTCTACCAAAAATGACAGAATTTGCAATACCAACTTATCCAATTAGTTCTTTTAACAGCTGATTAACTTGCGCCGGGTTGGCTTTGCCTTTGGAGGCTTTCATCACTTGACCGACAAGACCGTTAAAGGCTTTTTCTTTACCTGACTTGTACTCATCGACCATCGCTTGGTTGTTTTTCAACACGTCTTCGACAATCGTCTTAATTGCGCCTGTATCGGTTTCTTGTTTTAAACCTTTATCGGCAATGATTTTATCCACGGCTGTTTCATCGTCACCGCCTTCGCCAGCGAATAGGGCGATAAAGGCTTGTTTAGCCAGTTTGCCTGATAGCGTATTGTCTTTGATACGCGCTAGCAGTTTGGCAAATTGGCTCACTGAAATCGGGCTTTGCTCAATGGTTTTTTCATCTTTGTTGAGCGCGCCGAGCAGGTCACCCATTATCCAGTTGGCAGCCAGTTTGGCGTTATCATGACCGACTTTTGCCACTACTTGCTCAAAGTAATCAGCGAGCGAACGGCTAGCGGTTAAAATACGGCTATCGTATTCAGGTAAGCCAAGCGCTGATTGAAAACGCTCACGACGTGCCACTGGCAATTCTGGCATGGCGTTTTTGATTTGTTCAAAAGTTGCGGTATCAATATGCACAGGTAAAAGGTCAGGGTCTGGGAAATAGCGGTAGTCGTTGGCTTCTTCTTTGGTACGCATTGAGCGCGTTTCGTCTTTGTCGGGATCGTACAGGCGAGTTGCTTGTATGACTTTGCCGCCGTCTTCAATCAAGTCAATTTGACGCTCGATTTCCACCGTGATGGCGCGCTCGATAAAGCGAAACGAGTTAAGGTTCTTAATCTCACAGCGAGTACCTAAGTCAGCGCCGGGTTTTCGCACGGAGACGTTACAGTCGGCACGAAATGAACCTTCCGCCATAATGGCATCAGAAATACCGAGCCAAGTGACCAACTGGTGAATGGCTTTGACATAGGCAACCGCCTCGGCAGCTGAGCGCATATCAGGCTCTGAGACGATTTCAATCAGCGGCGTACCGGCACGGTTTAAATCCACGCCTGTCATTTGTGGCACCGCATCATGCACCGATTTGCCCGCATCTTCTTCTAAGTGGGCACGGGTAATGTGAATACGTTTGGGATATTCGTTTTTTTCACCTTCATTGACCACGATGTCGATATAGCCTGTACCGACAATCGGGTGCGCCATTTGGCTGATTTGGTAGCCTTTTGGCAAGTCGGGATAAAAATAATTCTTACGGTCAAAGGCGTTCATCATGCCAATTTCAGCATTGACGCCAAGCCCAAACATCACCGCTTTTTCTACCACATCTTTGTTGAGTACAGGCAGCGCCCCTGGCATGGCTAGGTCAACAATATTGGCTTGGGTGTTGGGCTCTTGCCCAAATAGGGTGGAAGCCGATGAGAAAATTTTAGTGTTGGTGTTGAGTTGGCAGTGGATTTCGATACCGATAACCACTTCATAGCCATCAACTAAAGGCGCTTGCGGTTTATTTTCGTTTGTCATAACAAGGCTCCTTAGGCTTTGGCGATGGGTGATAGTTGTTGGTGAAAATCAGTGACTTGCTGATACGCATCGGCAGTTTGCAGTAGTGTCTCTTCATCCCATGCTTTTGCAATCAGCTGTAAGCCGACAGGCAGATTGTCACTATCAAAACCCACTGAATGGCTTAATGAAGGTAAACCGGCTAAATTCACGCCAATGGTATAAACATCCCCCATATAAATTTCGGCAGGGCTAAGGCTTGCACCGATTTTATAAGCCGTCGTTGGCGCAGTTGGGGTGGCAATGACATCACAGCTTTCAAAGGCTTTGGCAAAATCTTGGCTGATTAGGCGGCGCACTTTTTGCGCTTTGACATAATAAGCATCAAAATAACCCGCTGATAACGCATAGGTACCCATCAAAATACGGCGCTGTACTTCGGCACCAAAGCCTTCAGAACGTGAGCGGGTGTATAAATCTTCCAAGTTTTTTGGGCTGTCACAGCGGTAGCCATAACGCACCCCATCATAACGCGATAAGTTAGATGAAGCTTCGGCAGGGGCGAGCAAATAATAAGTGGCAAGGGTGATTTCTGGTTTGGTCAAATTCACATCCACCAAGCTTGCACCCAAGGCCTGGTATTGTTTTAATGCCGCTTCTACACTGGCTTTAACCTCGCTATTTAAGCCATCAGCAAAATACTCGGTTGGGATACCGATGCGTAACCCTTGAAGCGGTTTATCATGGCTGGCATTGGCTTGGCGTTTGCTGGTCAAACTAGCGACAAAATCCGGCACATCTTTGTTGGCAGACGTTGAGTCTTTGCTGTCATGACCTGATAACACGCTCAGCAAATAAGCACAATCCTCTGCGGTTTTACCAAAACTGCCAGCTTGGTCAAAACTTGACGCATACGCCACCATGCCATAACGTGAGACACGTCCGTAAGTGGGCTTAATCCCTGTCAAACCACAAAATGACGCAGGTTGGCGAATTGAGCCGCCGGTATCTGAGCCTGTGGCAAGGGGCGCAAAACCTGCCGCAACCGCTGCCGCGCTACCGCCCGATGAACCGCCTGGTACACGGCTGATATCCCAAGGGTTGTGCACGGCGCCAAAGTATGATGATTCATTGTCCGAGCCCATGGCGAACTCATCCATGCTGGTTTTGCCAAGCATGACTAAGCCTGCATTTTGGCAGTTTTCAACGATGGTGGCGTTGTAAGGCGCCACAAAGTTTTCTAGCATTTTTGAGCCACAAGTGGTTAAAACGCCTTGGGTACAAAAAATGTCTTTATGAGCCAGTGGTACGCCCGTCAAGTCTGCGCCTTTGCCTTCTGCCAATAATTTATCGGCGGCGGCAGCTTGCGCTAATGCTTGTTCAGGCGTGACTGTGATAAAGCTGTTGATGACTTTATCATGCTGGGCAATCCGATTAAGAAAATGTTGGGTAAGTTCGGTACTGCTAAAGTCTTTATTTTTTAGACCTGCCGCCAATTGGGCAACCGAAAACGTATGTAGTTCAGACATAATTTTCACTTATAATTAATTAACAAAAATTTGACAAGTTATTCGATGAGCTGTGGCTTATTCAATGACCTGTGGCACAAGGTATAAGCCATCAGCGACACTTGGCGCAATGGACTGATTTAGCTCACGATTGACTTCGACCCCATCACCGCCAACAACATCTTCACGCAGTGGTTGGGTCATATCATGGACATTGGTAAGCGGTGCGATATTGTCAGTGTTGACCTCTGCCAAAATATCCATCATCGATAGGATTTTGCTTAGGTCATTGGCATAACTATCTGCCTGCTCAGCGGTCACGCCAAGCCGAGCAAGTTTGGCGATGTTCATAATTTCATCAGTTGAAAGCGTCTGCGACATGATGAGTTCCTTAAGTACAAACAAAAATAAAAAACGGACAAACAAGGCAAATGTTCGATGCGATTTTAAACCAGCCAATTATAGCAACAGGCTATAATAAAAGAGGATAAAACCTGATAAAAACAGTTGCATAAGTTTAGTTACTTTTAATAACAAATTTGAAAAAATAGGGTGATGTGACCTAAATAATTTGTCACAAAAAATTCGTGAATAAAGATAGAATGTGATTAAATCACTATATTTTGCGATATTTTACCGCTATAATCTAGCACTATTCTTACTAAACGCAAATTAATCGCATTAAAGTCACTATTGCCTAAACCTCTTTAAAATTATCGTCACCTTTTTTAGCTAAAAAGATAGCCTTTTAACTGTTAATCGTTAAGAGTTTTTTGCTATTTTTTATGTAAAATATAGCGGCGGTAAGCAGCTTGCTTCAGATTTTTTTGCTAGTGGGCACAATAGGGTGGTTTTGAAATATGGGCATTAGAAACATCGGCATTAAAAGCTTTTAAATAAACGCTTTTAAAAAATGCGTCGTTGACTCGATGTGCGATTAAACACCCCGCTAATTTCTGCTTTGCTTGCAGTGTAGTTTTGTTATCACTGGGAAATGATACATGAGCCTTTTCGGATTTTTATCAAGTAATATCGCCATCGACCTTGGCACTGCTAATACGTTAATTTTCACCCCAGGTAAAGGTGTGGTCCTCAATGAACCAACGGTTGTTGCGCTTCGTAGTAACCGTACCCAAAATCCTACCGTTGCGGCTGTCGGTCTTGATGCCAAACAGATGCTAGGTCGTACCCCAGATAATATCACTGCGATTCGTCCACTCAAAGACGGTGTGATTGCCGATTTTGAAGTGACCCAAAAAATGCTCAAGCATTTTATCAACAAAGTGAAGGTGAAACGCTTTTTGGCCAATCCAAACGTGATTGTTTGTGTGCCTTGTAAATCAACCTTGGTAGAACGTCGTGCGATTCGTGAAGCGGTTGAATCGGCCGGCGCAAACAAAGCCTTATTGCTTGAAGAGCCTATGGCAGCTGCCATAGGCGCAGGGTTACCCGTTCATGAAGCCAGCGGTTCGATGGTGGTGGATATCGGGGGTGGTACCACAGAGATTGCGGTGATTGCGCTATCAGGCTGTGTGTATGCCGACTCCATCCGTATCGGCGGTGACGTGTTTGATGAAGCGATTATTACTCATGTCCGCCGTACCCATGGCTGTGTGATTGGTGAAACCACGGCTGAACGCATCAAAACCGAAGTAGGGACGGCTATTGAAGATCCTGAAAACCCCTTGGAAGTGGAAGTGCGTGGTCGTAGCATGGCAGAAGGGGTACCTAAGTCATTTGTAGTGACATCCGCCGAAATCCAAAAAGCCTTAAGCGACCCTATTGCTGGTATCATCTCAGGTGTCAAAGCGGCGCTTGAGCAAACCCCGCCTGAATTATCAGCTGATATCGCAGAGCGTGGTATTGTATTAACCGGTGGTGGCGCACTATTACGCAATCTTGATGAACTGATTTCGCGCGAGACAGGCTTGCCTGTCACGGTAGCTGAAGACCCACTGACTTGTGTCAGCCGCGGGGGTGGTAAGGCACTAGAGTTTATCAATAACAAAGCATTGAATATGATTTTTGTCTGATGTTAATTAATGTGTTACCGTTAACCGCTATTTTTTAATAGCGGTTTTATTGCTTTGTTGACAAGATGATTTTACGATAGCTTTTTTTAAAAGATTTTTGCTATCCTGATGGCTTGTTATCGCGCGCTGTATTGACCGTCACGGATTTTGCTTGGATGTTACTTATGTCACTTACTATTTTTACCCAACAACCGCTCGCCATTCGCAAGACCCTTATTGTGGTGTTTGCGGCGATTGTGCTGATGTTATTGGATAGTAAAAATAGCAGTTGGTTTCAGCCAGTACGTACCGCGACCCATGCCGCCATGCAGCCTATCTATCAAGTGTCGGCTTACCCAAGTTTTTTTGCAGGCTGGCTTGATAGTACCATGACCGAAAAAGAAGCGTTACGCCGTGAAAATGTCCAGTTAAAAGCTGAGCTTGTGCATGCCAAAGCGCAATTGCAGCAGCAAGATTATCTTGTCGCGCAAAATGCCCGACTGCAAGGGATTTTATCCGCTACCACGCCAGACCAGTTTAATTTGCTGTTGTCGCATGTGATTGGTACCGATAGCAATCCACTGCGGCAAATGGTGGTCATCAATAAAGGCAGCAAAGACGGGGTGATTGTGGGGCAAACGGTGATTGATGAAAACGGCATTCTTGGACAAGTCGTCAATGTTTATCCCGATACCTGCCGTGTGGTGTTAATCAGCGATGACCAACAATCGGTTGCAGTGACTATCAAACGTACTGGGCAAAAAGCCATTGTATCGGGTAAAGGTAATCCGCAGTATTTGGTGCTAGACTATATCTTTAAGGCATCGGATGTACGCATTGGTGATGAGCTGATTTCATCGGGGCTTGGTGGTCGTATTCCTGCAGGATTTCCTGTTGGGCGCGTGGCAAAAGTAGAAGCTGAGCAAGCGGGGGGCTATGCCAAGATTATGGTGAAACCCGCTGCCAATTTTATCAATACGTCTTATGTTTTATTGCTTCAGCAGAAGGTTTAAAATCACTGATTATGGTCGTCGTTCAGCGCAAAAAAACCAAACAGCATTTATATATTGTGATGGCAATCAGTTTTATCATCGCATCGGTACTTAGTGTGTATCCGCTGTCGGCAGAGATTGCGCTATTTCGTCCGATGTGGATGATCATGATGCTGATTTTTTGGCTGATATTTCAACCGACTTTAATTGGGATGGGATTGGCGTTTGTGGTGGGTCTGTTTGCTGATTTACTGACGGATAGCCGAATCGGTCAGCAAGCCTTATGTGCAGTGCTGGTGGCATTTTTTATTAAGTTTGTCAGTGGTTATTTACGCCAATTGTCCTCTAACTTGGTGTGGCTGCTTGCAGGCGCCTGTCTGCTGATTTATCAACTTGCGTTAATTTTTCTGCATTTATTTACCCAAGGGGTGTTTGCACCCCATTTACTTTATACCGTTGCCGTCAGTACCTTAATTTGGCCACTATTAGTCGCTATCATGCTGCGTTATACGCGATAAGCGTATTGAGAAGTTATTATGTATCAATTTAATGCCACTATACCGATTATCTTGGCGTCCACGTCACCCAGACGGCGTGAGTTGTTAGATCAAGTTGCGGTGCCACATACTTGCGCGGCAGTCAACATTGATGAAACACGGCTAGCAGAAGAATCGGCGATTGACTATATTGTGCGTATGGTGAGTCAAAAAGCGCAAGCCGCTTTACAAGTTTTGCCAACTGCTATGACCGAGTGTGTGGTGATTACCGCCGATACTATTGGCGTATTGCCGGATGGGGCAGTGCTGCAAAAACCTAACGATTTTGCCGATGCCTGTGCGATGTGGCGGCAAATGAGCAATGCCTCGCACCAAGTATGGACTGCAGTGCAAGTGAGCCGACTGGCGCAGCGTGGCGGTCAATGGCAGATGGCTTATACTGAGCGCACTGTGGTGAGAACTGATGTCAAATTTATCGCACTCACTGACAGCATGATGACGCATTATTGGCATACGGGTGAACCACAAGACAAAGCTGGCGGTTATGCCATTCAAGGGCTGGGCGCTGCGTGGGTCAAAGCGATTGACGGTAGCTATAGCAATGTGGTTGGACTGCCACTGGTAGAAACGTTGGACTTGCTTTCTCAGGTGATGCAAGCCCATTAGTAAAAATAAACTTAAAAAAAGCCATAAGTGCAAATCTTATGGCTTTTTTATCATGTTTTAAAGGGTTAACCCAATGTCGCTTTGACCAACTTTGAGATCAAAGCGGGGTCAGCGCGACCTGCGGTTTTGACTTTTAACGCATTCATCACAGCGCCCATTTGCTGCATTGAAGTGGCACCTTGCTCAGCAATTTCAGCAGCTACCAGATTGGCAATTTCTGCTTCACTCATGGGTTGTGGCAAGAATTGACTAATCACATCAATCTCGAATTGTTCTTTTTGTGCCAAGTCTTCCCGACCATTGGCGGCAAAAATCGCGAGCGACTCTTGGCGCTGCTTGGTTTGCTTTTGTAAGATGTCTAGTACACCTGGATCATCGAGCGTTATTTGGCGGTCAATTTCGATTTGTTTTATCACCGCTTGTACGTTGCGTAGCACTTTAACTTTTTCAAGCTCACGCGCTTTCATGGCGGTTTTGACCACATCGGTCAGGGTGTCTTTTATGGTAGTCATGGTTTTAACGCTCCCTAATGTTAGCTAATGGCGTTTTTAAAATTGTGGTTAGCAACATAGCATAAAAAAATCCACTTAACAAAGTGGATTTTATCATTTACTGGTATTGGGTTGTCTGTCGACAAATTACCTTAGTAAAGACGAGTTGTGCGTACTGATTCACGTGACATTTTCTTTTTGTAACGTTTTACCGCAGCTGCTTTTTTGCGTTTACGTTCTTGAGTTGGTTTTTCATAGAACTCATGTTTACGTACATCTGCTAAAATACCGGCTTTCTCACAAGCACGTTTAAAGCGGCGAATTGCGATATCTACAGGTTCGTTCTCTTTTACCTTTACTGCTGGCATGTAGACTCCTTAAGTCTAGGCTTATTGATAGAAAATGAAAATGCTATCAACAAAGCGGGGTTAGTGGGTCAGGAACATTAATCCGGCTGTATAGGTGATTATTAGCCAACCTACCCATGGTTTGGCATCAGCTCAGATTAGGATAAAAATAGGTGCGAATTTTAACTAAATATTGAATGTAAGTCAATGTAAATTTTAGCTTTTTAATAAACTGTTAAATTAGAAAATCCTTCTCTTAGCCAATTGCCCTGTTATAGCTAGCCAGTAAAAATTTTTGCCCGTTATCGTAACAAAATACACAATGATAGTAATGATTTAGCAAGGTGGCTTTAAAATGTTATTTTATTCATACGGCAGTAATGCTAATATAGTCACTAATTCTCATGTGATAACAACATAGCGCTAAATGTTGTACTAGCCATTTGCCAGTCGGCATTACCACGTAAAACATTACCATGCAAAAACAGTTTGTAGGGCTATTAAAAATTTATACATTGATGTGAAATTAGATTTCACCTTATTTGAAAGGAAAAGGTTATGCTACCGATATCAACACGCAATGCCACGTTAGCCAGTCTTATGATTGCCTTGGGTCTTACCATGAGCGCATGTAGTAAGCATGAGTCAGCCGAAAGCAAACCAACCGAAGAAATTGCCGCACAGCAAGGTGAAATCGCTCGTGCAAACCATCCTATGCCAGTGGCTTCGCAGCCTGCTTCATTTGTGCCACCGACAGCTGCCTCAGCCGCTGCCACCACTACGACAGCAACCGTTACCCCAGTTTCTGCTGATGCTGGTGAAAAATTGTTTGGTAGTGTATGTACCACTTGTCACACGGCAGGCTTAATGGGCGCACCAAAACTTGCTGATAAAGCCGCTTGGGCACCTCGCATTGCGCAAGGTAAAGACACGCTGTATAAACACGCCATCGGCGGCTATCAAGGAAAATCCGGTGTAATGCCAGCCAAAGGCGGTAGTCAAGCCTCTGATGATGAAGTAAAAGCTGCCGTTGATTATATGGTCTCAAAAGCAAGCTAATAGGTAGTGCGCCATTTATAAAATCAAGGTTATACATTCAAGCCTAGGCAACAACTAGCATCGAGCCTCTCACTAAATCCAGTCACTAGTAAAATAGTTGGCTGGTTTTTTTATACGTTTTTTATACCCAATGTGCTTTGTTTTAACCCGCAGTTTGGTTATGATGAATGACTATGTTCAATCACCAAACCCTGTTAAGAAACCGCCATGACACCTGCCGTTAATCTTGCCAAAAAACTAAAAATCAACTTCCAATTACATGAATACCATCATGACGCTAATAGTGAAAGCTATGGGCTTGAAGCAGCAGAAAAACTACAAGTTGAAGCTAAGCGGGTATTTAAAACCTTGGTGGTACAAGATGACAATGACAAACTCGCTGTTGCGATACTGCCTGTTGAGCATTTATTAAACCTAAAAAAAATCGCCAAGGCCATTGGCAGTAAAAAAGCACAAATGGCAGACCCCAAATTGGTAGAACGTACCACAGGCTATGTGCTAGGTGGGGTAAGCCCGCTCGGTCAAAAAAAACGCCTGCCCACGGTCATCGATCAGTCGGCACAACACTTTGCAACCATTTATTGTAGTGGCGGTAGACGCGGCTTAGAGATTGAGTTGTCACCGTCGGATTTAGCAGGCGCAGTAAACGCCAAATTTGCAGATTTAATTCAAGAGTAAAGGATAATACCATGCCCAATGTCATTATTGAAGTGAGTCACGACCGTCTTATTAGTCAGCCCGATAACCTGCTAGCACGGGTCAATGATACGCTATGGCAGTCTGGCAATTTTAAGCTACAAAGTGATATCAAATCACGTATCTACTACCCAAACCACGCCTTAGTAGGACTGACCGTTAGCGGAGATGAAGCCTTTGTTATGGCGCATTTTTATCTGATGCCAGGGCGGGATGACGCTACCATTCAATCATTGGCACAGCGCATTGCCGATGCTATCAAAGCGCATCTGCAGGAATTCGAAAGTGAGGCGCCTGTTGGTAGTTTACAGATTTGCGTCAATTCCACCACGCTAAGCGCCAATTATGTCAAGCAGTATGTCGAATTCAAATAGAGGGGTTAGTGATAAAAATTGACTACTTTAAGCACATTTTTGCTGACTTTTGCCCAGTGGCAAGATAGTAGGTTTGGCAACAAAACCTGCAGTAGCAGCGGCCCCGTTGCTAGCCAATGACTAAACAGTCATTTGCGTTATTCTCAACTTATCGCAAACATAGTAAACTAGTCAAGATTTTGTTTTGTCTGCGGTATGTAAAAATTTTAACAAGCATCTTTTCACAAGCATCTTTTAAAGACATCATATAAAGACATCGTGCAAAACATCATTTTTTCGGTTTTCCCCGTTGATTTCAACATAACTCAAGGAGTTAGCAATGATTTATCAAGGAAATAGCATCTCGGTATCGCTACTCGAAGACGGTATTGCTAAATTAAACTACGATAATCAAACTGAGAGCGTTAATAAATTTGACCAAGCCACCATCAAAGAATTTGGCGAAGCAGTCACGGCATTAGAACAATCTTCAGACGTTAAAGGTCTCATCGTTACTTCAGGAAAAAAAGTTTTCATAGCTGGTGCAGACATCACTGAATTTGTTGGTAATTTCAAAAAACCAGAAGGCGAGATTGCTTCGTGGGTACTTGACATCAACAAAACGTTCAACCGTTTTGAAGATTTGCCTTTTCCAAAAGTTGCGGCAATCAATGGCGCATCCATGGGCGGCGGTACAGAGATGACGTTGGTGTGTGACTACCGTGTCATGAGTGACAAAGCGAGCATCGGTTTACCCGAAGTTAAATTGGGCATCTTCCCAGGCTTTGGTGGTTCAGTGCGTTTGCCACGTATCATCGGTATCGATAACGCTTTAGAAATCATCGCAACTGGCGAAGCACAAAAACCAGCCGCTGCATTGAAAGTCGGTATGGTGGATGCGGTTGTTGCCGCTGACCAGTTAGAAGCTTCAGCGATTGATTTAGTCAAAAAATGTATCGCAGGCGATCTAGATTGGAAAGCACGCCATGACGAAAAAATCAATCCAGTCAAATTAAATGCCCTAGAACAAACCATGGCATTTAACTCAGCCAAAGGTGTACTGTTCTCAAAAGCCAATCCAGCCCAGTACCCAGCACCAAAAATTGCCTTAGAGTCCATCGAAAGACACGTGAACCTACCACGTGACAAAGCGTTAGAAATTGAATCTGCAGGTTTTGCAAAAGCAGCAAAAACCCCACAAGCAGAAAGCCTAGTCGGTCTATTCTTAAACGACCAAGCCGTTCGTAAACTTGCTAAAACTCACAGCGCCAAAGCGCATGATATTAAAGAAGCTGCTGTATTGGGCGCAGGTATCATGGGTGGCGGTATCGCTTACCAAGCTGCCTCAAAAGGCTTGCCCATCATCATGAAAGACATCAAGGCAGAGCAACTTGACTTAGGTATGCGCGAGGCCAGCAAACACCTATCAAGCGGTATGGCACGCGGTAAAGTAACCCCAACACAAATGGGCGAAACTTTAAGCCGTATCCGTCCTACGCTCAACTACGGTGATTTTGGTGAGACTGACATCGTGATTGAAGCGGTTGTTGAAAATCCAAAAGTTAAACACGCGGTATTAAAAGAAGTTGAAGGGCTAGTTAAAGACAACTGTATCCTAGCATCTAACACCTCGACTATCTCTATCACCTATTTAGCTTCGGTACTAGAGCGCCCAGAAAACTTCGTCGGCATGCACTTCTTTAACCCAGTCCATCGTATGCCGCTAGTTGAAGTAATTCGTGGTGAAAAATCAAGCGAAGAAGCGGTAGCGACTACGGTAGCGTTAGCAGAAAAAATGGGTAAAGTGCCAGTGGTGGTAAATGACTGCCCAGGCTTCTTAGTAAACCGCGTATTATTCCCTTACTTCGGTGCGTTTGACTTATTGATCAAACAAGGCGCTGACTTTGTTCAAATCGACAAAGTCATGGAAAAATTTGGTTGGCCAATGGGTCCTGCCTACTTGATGGACGTTGTGGGTATCGACACAGGGGTTCATGGGGCAGAAGTCATGGCGGAAGGCTTCCCAGACCGTATGAAACCAGACTACAAAGTGAGCGGTCAGATATTGTTTGAAGCCAATCGCTTAGGTCAAAAAAATGGCGTTGGTTTCTACAAATACGAAACGGATAAAAAAGGCAAGCCAGTTAAAACTGCCGATCCACAAACCGTTGAATTATTAAAACCATTTATCGATGCGCCAAAACAGTTTGAAGACCAAGAAATCATCGATCGTTTGATGATTGCATTATGTAATGAAACGGTTCGCTGTTTAGAAGATAACATCGTATCGACCCCTGCAGAAGCAGACATGGCGATGATTATGGGTATTGGCTTCCCGCCATTCCGTGGTGGCCCATGTCGTTACATCGACCAAATCGGTCTACAAAATTACCTAGCCCTTTGCGACAAATACGCAAGCTTAGGTAAAGCCTATGAAGCGCCACAAATGATTCGTGATATGGCGGCAAATGGTAAAACTTTTTACCCACAAGCGTAATCGACGATTATAAATTTTAAGGAGAATAAAATGACTACATTAAGTCCAAAAGATGTCGTGATTGTCGATGGCGTTCGTACCGCAATGGGCAAATCAAAAAATGGTATGTTTCGCAATGTACGCGCTGACAGCATGTCTGCCGAGCTTGTTAAAGCCTTGGTAGCGCGTAACCCGTTTGATACCAAACTTGTTGAAGATGTCATCTGGGGCTGTGTCAACCAAACCCTAGAACAAGGCATGAACATCGGCCGCAACATTGGTTTATTGGCTGAATTACCACGTACCACAGCAGGTCAAACGGTCAACCGTCTATGTGGTTCATCCATGCAAGCGCTTCACACCGCAGCGGCACAAATCATGACCGGTCAAGGTGATGTGTTCATTATCGGCGGTGTTGAGCATATGGGTCACGTGGGCATGATGCACGGTATTGACATCAACCCAGAGGCTTCAAAATATTATGCAAAAGCCTCTAACATGATGGGTTTAACCGCTGAAATGCTCGGACGTATGAATAACATCAGCCGTCAAGAACAAGATGCGTTTGGTGTAGAATCACATCGCCGTGCCTGGGAAGCGACACAGCAAGGTCGTTTCAAGAACGAAATCATCGGCATTGAAGGTCATGACGAAAACGGTAACCTACAACTTTGCACCATCGATGAGGTGATTCGTCCTGATGCCAATATGCAATCATTTGCGGCATTACGCCCCGTATTTGATCCTAAAGGCGGTACCGTAACAGCTGCCACCTCATCAGCCTTATCTGATGGTGCATCTGCGATGCTTATCATGTCTGCACAAAAAGCCAAAGATTTAGGACTAACACCGCGTGCCCGTATTCGCGGTATGGCAGTTGCAGGCTGTGATGCCGCTATCATGGGTTATGGGCCAGTGCCTGCCACCAAAAAAGCCTTAAAACGCGCTGGCATGAGCATCGACGATATGCAAACCATCGAGCTAAACGAAGCATTTGCCGCACAAGGCTTATCGGTTCTTAAGGGCTTAAACCTACAAGACAAACTAGACATCGTTAACCTAAATGGTGGCGCTATCGCGTTAGGTCACCCTCTAGGCTGTTCGGGTGCACGTATCACCACCACACTTCTAAATGTGATGGAACAACAAGACACCCAACTCGGTCTTGCCACCATGTGTATTGGTCTGGGTCAAGGGATTGCCACCATTATTGAACGTGTATAAACAGTTTGTTGTAACAAAAACCCTTGATTTCAATCAAGGGTTTTTTTACGCGGCCAGTTTTCTTCAGCCATGTTTTTTTACTAATATTGCTTTACTATAAAGTCTAAGAAATTTTTTACCAAATCTGTTATGTTGTCTAGATAAAAATAGATAAATATAGGTGTATTGTGAGTTTATTCCAAAATCTACTAATTATTTGTATATTAGTGTTGATTTCCAGTTTTTTCTCCATCTCCGAAATTGCCTTGGCAGGTGCTAGGCGCATCAAGCTAAAGCTGTTGGCAGAATCGGGTGACAATCGCGCCAATAAAATTCTACATTTACAAGAAAATTCTGCCGAATTTTTTGCTACCTCACAAATAGGGCTAAATGCCGTGGCAATTTTGGGCGGTATTGTGGGTGAGTCTGCGCTTCGTCCCTACTTTATTGACCTTATTTCGCCATTTTATCAAGGCAAAATGCTTGATAATATCGGTTTTATAATGTCATTTTTGCTAGTCACTTTGTTGTTTATTTTGTTTGCTGATTTGATTCCCAAACGCATTGGCATGATTAACCCAGAACGCGTGGCGTTAGCGGTGATTGAGCCTGTCTTGTTGTCAATCAAAGTATTTAAGCCGCTGGCATGGATTATCAACGGGCTGGCAAATCTGATTTTTAGAATTTTCAAAATCAACATGGTAAGAGAAGAAAATATCACCTTTGATGATGTTTCTGCCGTGGTGGATGCAGGAGCGCAAGCGGGGGTATTGCTCAAGCAAGAACATCACTTTATCGAAAACGTTTTTGAGCTTGAAGAACGTAATGTGCCCTCTAGCATGACCACCCGTGAGGATGTGGTGTATTTCACCCTTGGCGAGTCTGAGCAAAGTATCCGCCAAAAAATCGCCAATTACCCGTATTCAAAATTTTTGGTATGTAAAGACCATATTGATGAAGTGATTGGCTATGTCGATACCAAAGATATTTTGGTAAAACTTCTTAGTAACCAGTCGCAAATTTTGCTCAATGAAACTACGATTCGTAATGTATTAATCATCCCCGATACATTAACCTTATCCGAGCTGCTAGACCGTTTTCGCTCTAGTAAAGAAAAATTTGCTGTGGTGATGAACGAGTATGCGCTCATTGTCGGTGTCATTACGCTCTCTGATATCATGATGACAGTGATGGGGGATTGGGTCGCACCGATTGAAGATGAGCAGCAGATTATCCAGCGTGATGAATTCTCATGGCTCATTGAAGGTACCACACCGATTGAAAACGTCAAACATGCGCTCGGTATCGAAGATTTTCCCGATTGGGACAATTATGAAACTTTAGCAGGTTTTATGATGTACAAACTGCGCAAAATTCCTCGCCCTGCGGATTTTGTTGAATATCAAGGTTATAAATTTGAAGTAGTCGATATTGATCATCATAAAATTGACCAGTTACTTGTGACGCGTAATTTCAAAGATGAAGAAGAGCACATTATCAGTGATAGTTAGCCAAAGTGATTGAGTAATACGGCCGCTTTGACTTGAAATCGATTAACTTTTTTCACGTTTCTTGTTAAAGTAGTTCATGGTTTCACCAAATCGTGAACTTTTTTCTTTTGGGCTTGGCAAACGGTAAAATTATTTTATGCTTGAAATCCGCCACCTTCAATTATTGACCGCACTACGTGAGCAAGGCTCGCTTGCTGCCGCGGCTGAGGACTTGTATGTCACGGCATCAGCGGTGTCCCATCAGCTCAAAGAAATCGAAAATTATTATGGTGTTAGCCTCGTCAATCGCCGCTCAAGACCGCTAAGCTTTACCCCAGCAGGCAAAGAAGTACTCAAACTTGCGGACAGTGTGCTACCGCAATTTAATCGTACCACCGCCAACCTTAAAAGACTGGGTCGTGGTCAAACGGGACAATTGCGTTTGGCCTCGGAATGTCATAGCTGTTTTGATTGGTTGATGCCTATCCTTAATCGTTATCGCAGGGAATGGCAAGATGTTGAGCTGGACTTTAGCTCAGGCTTTGAACCTGAGCCTCACCAAATGCTACTCGATGAAGAAATTGATGTGCTTATCACAGCCAGTCGCTTACCCTTGGAGGGAATCAGCTATCTGCCGTTATTCCAATATGAAAGTCGCTTGGTGTTGTCACCGACGCACCCATTGGTCGATAAAAAATCGCCGATTTTGCCAGAAGATTTGATTGATGAAACGCTCATCGTCTATCCTGTGGAGGCCAAGCGGCTCGATATCATCGCGCATTTTTTTGCCCCTGCAGGACTTGCGCCCAAGAAACTAAGAACCACAGAATTGACCGCGATGTTAATTCAGCTGGTTGCGAGTGAACGAGGGGTTGCCTCGTTACCGAATTGGGTGGTCAATGAATACGAAAAAAAAGGCTGGGTCATATCAAGGGCATTGGGGGAAGGCGTGTTTTGCCAGCTTTATGCGGCGACCCGTACCACAAGTAAAGAGGTGGCTTATATCCAAGGGTTTTTGGATTTACTGCCAGAGATTAGCCATAAATCTACAATACCCGCCCATCATCGAGCCTAATTGATTAAACCTAATCAATTAAAAATGCTGGGTGTGACATTCATAATGCCACTATTATGTTGATGTATGCCACACCCAAATTACATACCAACACACGCCAACAAAAGACACACCAACAGAAGCTAAGGCGAGCTCATCCAAACAAAGTAGAAAGGAATTACTTTGAAACCAAGTTAACATCTTCAGGGGCGATATGCGTTGTCGCTAATACCGTGGGCTCATCGTATTCAACTTTTTCAGTGACCAATTCTTCATGACGCAATGTCACAGGGATTTGCGTTTCATGACTGACATTTTGGGTCATTAACTGTACTTTTTCCGCCACAATGGTTTCAATATTCACTTTCGCTGTTTGTTGAAGTAGAGGAATCTCAATCGGAGTATCGCCTAAAGTAATCGCTTGCCCATTCACCATCAACTGTGGCACATTGACGTTATTAGTAACCACACTAACTAAATTATCATGAGAGGCACTAGGCTGCGTAAACACATGTTCAATCACTAAGACTTCTTGATTGAGTGTCACAGGAACGTTAACTGTTTGGCTAATAATTTTTTTTGATAATTTAATATTGTCTTTGATAAATCGCTCAATTTGCACTTGGGGGCGTTCAGCTAATAGCTCTAAGGTGTTAGTGGTATCTTCACGAAGATCGACGGTTTTAACAATGTTATCATGAGTATGGGTATCATTAGTGTCTAGTTCGGTAGTATTTGTCATCGGGTTTTTCATAAAGTGTTTTCCATTGCAAAGTTATTGTTCCAAAATCCTGTAATAATATATAACAACCACAAAAAAGGCAGATGAAATCATCTGCCTTTTTCAAGCCAATGGCAACACCGTTGGCAGAAGTTAAAATCTATAGTAATCAATTATCTAATGATATTAATTATTAAAGTTTACGGGGCGCATTTGGATCAATTGCAGGTGATACATTACCATCGACGGTATCAACACCCGTTACACGCTCAACGCCATCTTTTTGTACATCTAACTCTTCACGGCGAACGGTTTCATTAAAGGTCTCAGTGCGAGTTTGTGCCACTTTATCTACGTTAACTTCTTCAGTAACATAAGTTTGTTTGTTAACATTTGCACGTTCTGCTTCAAGTTCAACCTCAATAGTAGCATTGTCATTATCACCGATGCTGCGATCAGTAGGTTTATTAACTGGTGTACGCTGGATATGCGCTTGTTCTTCAGTTAATTCAACGTTGACAGTGCGTGGCTCAGACACAACATGTTTACCAACTTTTAGTAAACCCGCTACGATTTTGTCTTTATTGACTGAAATGCGTTCTTCAAGTAACTGTAATGTATTAGGTGATTGGTAGTCGTTATCAGTAAGTTTAACAGGTGTGGCAGCACGGTCAAATACGTGACGGTCACGAACCGTTTGTTCTTCAATACTGTAGTTGTAGTCAGGATCGTAGCTATCCATTGTTTCTACAGTATCTCGGCTGAGCGAATCAAAGTATACATTGTCGTCTTGAATACGAGCTAGACCCGCTGGTACTAAAACTTCTTTCGAGCTAAACCAGCCACCTACATCAACAATGAAATAGCGAATACGGCCTGTGCTCTCATCAACTAAAGCACCTTGAATACTACCTACTTTGTCGCCATTGACACCATAAGCGGTTTTACCAGTTGGATCAAAATAATCGTTACCTAAAAGGTCAACGTGGGTGTCTTGGATATCGCGTAAACGTATTAAACTTGCCATGGAAAAATCTCCTTTAGATATCTTATTGTTTATTTTTTATTAAGGTAGTTAAGTTAAAAACTAAATAAATATAAGATAGTTTTTTATAGTTAAATGAAAATTGTTATAATAAAATTTTTAAAATTCAACAAATTAGATGTTTCACAGCTACTTGGTTGTTGAAACAGATGCTTGATTGTTGAAATCGCCGATGATAAAAACGATGAAAAATGCTATACGCTTAATCGTTCGACTTGCAAACAAGATTACTGAAAAAAGCTCCCATTAAGTAGTAGGATTTGATAAATTTTTGTTTAGAGGGTGTAATTGGCAGTTGTCTTAAGTAACTTTTGCAACCAAGCGTAAAAAAAATTGGCTTTTAGCAATAAATTAAAAACATATAAAAAAAGTTGGGTAGAGCACTTAGCGCGAAACACCATTGCCCACCCAATAAGGCGTTATAAAAGATAAGTAATAAAAAATAATGAGTTATCAACATATATATTAGGTGATTTTCAATGACAAAATATCAGGGCAAAATAATCCGCTGGCAAGATGACAAAGGCTTTGGGTTTATTGAGCAAACCGATAACAATTGGCAAGACCCAGCCATTTTTTTTCATATCAGCGAATACCGAGCGAACCAACGTCCCGTGCTTAATGAAGCGGTCGTTTTTGAAATAGGGCAAGGCAGAGATGGCAAACCCTGTGCTGTCAATGTGCAGCAAGAAACGTTTGTTAGACAAAAAATTGCCCAACAAAATGCCCGGCAAGTTCGTCAAGCTCAAAACGATCTTAAAAATCAAACATTACTCACGTGGGTGGCTATTGGAGTGCTGTTCTTTGTGTTACTGACCGCTGTTGTGCTGGTTAAGCACTTACCCTTATGGATTATAGGTTGGTATTTTGCGATAAGTTTGGCGACCTATCTGCTGTACGCGCATGATAAAAAAGCTGCGCAAAATGGTGATTGGCGCGTGCAAGAAGCGTCACTCCATAAATTAGCTTTTGCTGGGGGTTGGGTAGGGGCGGTGTTTGCCCATTGGTTATTGCGCCATAAATCAACCAAGCCAGAATTTCGTAGGGCTTTTTACTTGACAGTGATAGGGAATCTTTTAGCTTTGGCAATCATAAGTTATATCAACATGAAAATCAGATGATTGCTTGATTGATTGATTCGCAAAAAAAATCCCTAATACAGATTAGGGATTTTTTTTGCATAAGACAATTAGATTAACTCAATGGCTAAGGCAACCGCTTCACCGCCACCGATACATAGGCTAGCAATGCCTTTTTTACCGCCTGTGCGTTTGAGTGAGTTGATGAGTGTGACTACGATGCGCGCACCCGATGCCCCCACGGGATGACCCAATGCACAAGCACCGCCTTCGATATTAACCTTAGCATGATCAAGGTCATTTTCTTGCATAGCAAGCATGGTTACCATAGCGAATGCTTCATTGATTTCCCAAAGATCAACGTCTTCTTTGCTCCAGCCAGCTTTTGCTAAAACTTTTTTCACACACTCGATAGGCGCGATGGTAAATTCGCTTGGGTGTTGTGAGTGGGTGGCTTGGGCAACGATACGGGCAAGTGGTTTTAAGCCTTTTTCTTTGGCTTTGTCTTCTGACATCAATACAACGGCGGCTGCACCATCAGAGATTGAGCTTGAGTTAGCGGCAGTGACTGTACCATCTTTTGAAAACGCGGGTTTTAAGGTTGGGATTTTGTCTACATTGGCTTTACCGGGTTGTTCATCCGTGTCAATGACTACATCGCCTTTACGAGTTTTGACAGTAACCGGAACGATTTCGTTTTTGAAGTGACCTTCATTGATGGCGGTGTTGGCGCGTTTTAGCGATTCAATAGCAAATGCATCCATCGCCTCACGTGTGATACCCCGTTTATCTGCCATTTCTTGCGCAAATGCACCCATTAACTTGCCGGTATCAGCATCTTTAAGACCATCTAAGAACATGGTGTCTTTGATCTCGCCATCTCCCATGCGATAACCACCACGTGCCTTTGGTAGTACATAAGGTGCGTTGGTCATTGATTCCATACCACCTGCTACCACGATATCAAATTCGCCGCTACGAATTGAGTTGGCACCGAGCATAATGGCTTTCATACCAGAACCACAAAGTTTGTTGACATTGATTGCGCCTGTGGCATCTGGGATACCTGCTTTACGCATCGCTTGACGCGCTGGGCTTTGACCTGCACCCGCGGTTAAAATACAACCCATGATAACTTCGTCAATCTCTTCTGGTTTTACGCCGGCACGGTTGACGGCTTCTTTAATCACGGTTGCACCAAGCTCTGGCATTGATACTTCGTTCAAATCACCTTGGAATCCACCCATTGGGGTGCGAACGCCATCTACGATTACGACTGAATTTTCCATATTAAATTTCCTTTGAGTTAGGGTTTCTGTTGTCACAAGCAAACTACGACCTAAATCACTAGGGTCTATAAACAGGGTTGTAAACGGCAACCATGCCAATCACAATAGATGTTTTAAGTTTTGCTAATGCGATACATTTCATATTATCATAGTTAAAATGTAAATTAAACTACTGAAAATACTGTAAAATATCTCAGTCAAGTCTACCTAAATTTTACTGCATTAACTCATCCAACCGAATGCGCACCACCTTATCTGTCACGGTATCTAACGCTTCGATTTTAGCAATCGCTTCATTCATATTGCGCTCAACAACGGGGTCAACCATAATAATGACTGGCAAATCAGTGCTAGTATCATCATGCGCTGGCTGTTGCAAAATTGCATCAATACTAATTTTAGACTCACTTAAAATGCGGGTAACTTCTGCTAGTACACCCAAATCATCTTTGACTTGTAGGCGCAGATAGTAGCCTGTGATCATTTCATCGCTCGATAAAATACGTGTGTTATTTAGTGTCTCAGGCTGGAAAGCCAAATGTGGCACCAAATTGGCAGTTGAATCATTGGTCTCTGCAAGGGCGCGTACCATGTCCACCACATCTGCCATCACGGCTGATGCAGTTGCCCCTGCGCCGGCACCCGAACCGTAATACAAGGTTTGTCCGACAGGCTCTGCGTCAACCATGATGGCATTTTTTACTCCATTCACATTGGCAAGTAACACCTGTTTTGGAATCAAAGTCGGATGTACACGTAATTCAATACCTTCTTCGCCACTGTCTAAAATACGACGTTTAGCAAACCCTAAATGCTTGATACGGTAGCCAAGCTCGTTGGCATAACGTACATCTTGCTGGGTGATTTTGGTAATGCCTTCACAGTAAACTTTGTCAAATTGTAGCGGGATACCAAACGCAATTGACGCAAGTAGCGTTAATTTATGCGCAGCATCAATCCCTTCGACATCAAATGTCGGATCGGCTTCGGCATAACCCAGGGCTTGGGCTTCAGCGAGGACATCTGCAAAGTCCCGCTTTTTATCGCGCATTTCAGTCATGATAAAGTTGCCTGTACCATTGATGATGCCAGCAAGCCAATCGATTTTGTTGGCAGCTAAGCCTTCACGCAAGATTTTGATAATCGGAATACCGCCGGCAACCGCGGCTTCATACGCCACTTTGACGCCGTTGGCATCTGCCTTGGCAAAAATCTCATTGCCATGTTCTGCTAGTAAGGCTTTGTTGGCAGTCACAATATGTTTGCCATGCTCGATTGCCGCTAAAATCACCTCTTTAGCCGTGGTGGTACCGCCCATCAATTCCACCACAATATCCACATCCGCTTGCTGAACGATATCAAGTAAATCGGCAGATTGTTTGATGTCTGTTGGGATATCGGCACGGCTGCGACGCGTGCCTACGTGGGTAATTTTAATCTCACGTCCTGTACGACGTGTCATTTCATCAAGGTTGTTTTGTAGCAGTTCAACCACCCCAGTACCCACAGTACCAAGCCCTAAAATCGCTAATTGAATAGGTCGATTATTCATAAAAAAAATTCTCAAATGTCAAAAATATAAAAATAAAAGTTTAAAAGTTGGCTAGCTAAATATACCATGCTAACTTGTGATTGATAAGGTATAAAATCCAATTGCCCAAAAAAATTAAAATAAAAAAACCAGCTAATGACAACTAGCTGGTTTGTATCCCATCCGGGGTTGACTTATTTGAGGTTAAGCGCCTGTGCCAATTCAGCAGGTGGCAGATAACCGCCAAGTTGATGACCTTCTGTGTCAAACACGGCTGGGGTGCCATTGATACCCAAATTTGCACCTAACTCATAAATTTTACGTACGGGGTTACTGCAAGTCGGTGCATTGATAGGCAGGCCCAATTTGGCATCGGTTAAAGCTTTTTTGCGGTCACTGCTGCACCAGATTTTTTCCATGATAGGCATGGTTTGTTCACTACGTGGCCAAGGTAGATAACGTACTTCGATACCCAGTGCATTTACTTCATCAATTTCACTGTGGAATTTACGGCAATAACCACAATCTGCATCGGTAAACACATAGATTGCCGCTTTCGTCTGCCCCTTAGCAGGGAAGATAATCATGTCTTTTTTATCAATGGTGGCAAGACTGGCTTTCGCATCTTGCGCTTGCAAGTTCGCTGAGATGTGCTCAGGTTTGGCACCACCGACTTTGATGATATCGCCTTGTACTACATATTGACCTGTCGCATCGGTGAAAAACGCCGGTAAACCTTCGGCTTTGACCCAATAGATATTTGGCATACTGGTCGCTGTCACCGAGGTAATCTTTGCGGTGATACCTGATTCGGCTAAATTTGCCGCCAGCATTTGCTGTAGCTGTGATTCATTTTTTGTCACGGTGGCTGAGCTGCTACTCGCTTCGTGTTTCTGACTTTCAGAATTGACGGGTGTGCGCGATTGGGCATTATCACAACCTGCCAAACCAACAATGCCAGCCACGGTGATGACACTGGTAATTAAACGGGTAGCTAATGAGGTTTTAGAACGATAAGTTGCAAAACGAATGAGCATGAGAAAACCCACAGAACGTTAATATAGGTTTTTATTTTACCATATTGTTATGGCGTATGAGCGCTACCCCTGTCAACTTATTGTTAATAATCTATCAGGTCTACTAGGTCGGGGCTCACATTTTTGCCCGTTCCAATCTTTCTGCTCGTCTCAATCTTTCCGCTTGTTTCAATCTTTTGGTGCGCTAAAAGCAACCGGCTCAAAGCCAAGTTCTATTAATGGATTAAAAGGTTGTTTAACAAAGTTTGCTTAACTAGGTTTTTTAAAAAAATTCAGCGTTTAAGCAAATAACTTTTGATAAGTTGCAATACAATTTAAACATTGTGTTTGAATGACAAATTTGTAAACTAATAAATCGTCAGCTAGTTATAACTATTATTATTTTTTCATCTTTTACTATTTTTTAGGAATTTATCATGGCAATTGCTAGTTTATTAACCTTACTCGACGATATTAGTGTCATCCTAGATGATGTATCGGTGATGACAAAAGTCGCTGCCAAAAAAACGGCGGGCGTGTTGGGCGATGATTTGGCACTCAACGCCAATCAAGTATCAGGGGTACGAGCCGATCGCGAGTTGCCTGTGGTGTGGAGTGTCGCCAAAGGCTCTTTAGTCAATAAAGTGATTTTAGTGCCGCTGGCTTTGATTATCAGTGCAATTTCACAAACCTTGGTAACAGGATTATTGATGATTGGTGGTTTATATCTGTGTTATGAAGGGGCAGAAAAAGTGGTGCACAAATTTTGGCCACACCCCGCGAGCAATGATCCCGAGCAAGCCGAGCGGTTAGCAGCCAATGCCGATGAAAGTGTGGATTTGGTGGCGCATGAAAAAGAAAAAATCAAAGGGGCAGTGCGGACAGATTTTATTTTATCCGCTGAAATCATTGTGATTACACTCGGCACCATCGCGGCAACGGTGCCTTTACTGAATAAAGCGGCAACACTGGTAGCAATTTCACTCATCATGACAGTGGGTGTGTATGGCTTTGTTGCCATGATTGTCAAGATAGATGATTTGGGGCTGCACTTGCAGCAAAAATCGTCATCAGCGGCACAAAGTATAGGTAAAGCCTTATTAGCCTTTGCGCCTATTTTGATGAAAGTGCTATCAATCGCCGGTACTTTGGCGATGTTCTTGGTCGGTGGTGGTATTTTGGCACACGGCGTTGGTGCGTTATATGATGGGATTGAACATTTAGGTGACTTGTCAGGGGCGTTTTCAGGCTTAACCACTAACTTATTAAATGCACTGGTTGGTTTGCTAGCAGGTTTGGTGGTAGTTGCAATCATGACAGTCATCTCAAAAATTCGTAATAAGCCTGCCCATTAGACAAGCCCACTCATTCATTGTATCTAAAATTTGTAGCTAAAATAAAAAAGCAGTTTATGTTGAACTGCTTTTTTTACTGCTATACATACATGCAAACACGATTGACTTACTGATTGTGCTGCGGCGTTACCGACTCATCGTGAGAGGGCGCTACGTCAGTTTGGGGAGTGGTGGTGGATTTTTTAGTGACAACCACGGCATTTTCCACCTTTTTACTGGTACGCGTTTTGGGTTTGGCTGCTGGTTTTTCGCTCGCCTTAGCTTTACGCGTCCGGGTTTTGGGTGCTTTTGGGGTTGCCAAGGTCAGCATACCAACGGTTGCAGGTTTCATTTGCTCTGCCACACTTTCAATCATATTCTTATAACTTACCGGGGTGGTTTTACGTTTTTGTGCAGCCGCTTCTGCGCTATCTTCTACGTCCGTTTGTTCAAGCGCTTCGGTGCCAGTGTTATGGTCTAATGCGGATTCATCCGCTGTTGGCACTGAGTCAACGTCCTGATTCACTATAGCATCATCCGCTATTGTTGTCGCAGAGACTGGCTCGGTTGGTCGGTTAGCGACTGGCGCATTGTGTGCTTGCAAGTAAGCTTCGACCAATTTACCTTGCCCAATCAAAGCATGACCTTGCTCGCCCAAACGCGCCACAATCCATGCGCCTACGCTACCTGCTTGATATGACAGGTGGTTTTGGCTAGGCGACGCTGATTGAGCTGAGGCTGCTTCTACTTGACCTTTGCCACTGTCAGTTTCATTCGAGATAGGCTCAGCAACTGACGGGTTTGAATCAGTCGGCGCTTGAGCAACAGCGGTATTAACCAATGAACCGCGTGGGTCATTGATGGCGCGTTTAGTTACCGTTGGTAGCGCAGCGTCAGTTTTGCCTGCTTGGCGTTGGAACTGACTGGCTGGCAAAATGGCCGTATGATAATCCTCCAAGTTTTGCGCGGATAGACTGGCATAGCCATAATTTCTAAAATACTGCCCAAAACGCTGTTGTTCAGCCACTACGACATTATCTTTTGCTGGGGTGGTAGCAGCTTGATGATTAAAAGCATCGATGGCTTGGATAAAGCAGCTAACCACGCTGTTGGTTGCCATTTTTTCAGCAGCATTATCTAAGTACTGGTTAATAAACTGACTCACCGTACCTGAAATTTTTGTCACCGAAGTGCTCACGACAGAGGCAACTGGGCTAAATTGCGCTTGATAAGCCTTGTAAACTTCGCGTGGGTCATTTTTGGCACGACCTTGGCTCGGTGTCACTGCCAGCTGTGCTGTGGCTGGCTCAGCGGATGGCTTAGATGGTGTGGATGCTTTAGCAAGCTCTGCTACCTCGTCATTGGACACTGTAATGCTGCTAGGGTTAACTGGCGTCTGAATTGCCTGTTCTGGTGTTGTGAGTTCGGGCATCGTAGCCGAGGCTATTGGCTGAACCTCAGGTTCTGCAATTTCCCCTTTGCTAGCATCTAGCGAGAGGTGCGTTGTTTCAACCGCAGCTATAGGTTGCTGTTGTTCAGTTTTAAATACTTGAACTTGCACGCTGTTGGGGTCACGTTGTTTTGCGCCTTTCGGTTTTTCTGCTTTGGATTGGTTATTTTTTCTACCATCGACAGGGGCAACAGCGGTATCAGTCGCTGTTACATCATTGACTGCAGCTACGTTACTATCATCGTTCGCTAGTGTAGCACGACGTTCTTTGACCCCGCGGCTGTCACGGCGACTATTCGGCTCGCGTTTTGGCAGCTCACTAGTTTTGGCAGTTTTTGACGCATCATTTGACTTGTCTTTATTGCTGTCAGTGTCCTGTGATGAAACTTCTGCTTCACTCGTTTCAGATTGATAACGGTTTGGTTTTTTAGCCTTTGGTTTGCGGTTACCACGTTTACGGCGCTCGGCATCTTTATCGCTTGATTCAGCCGTGGCTGAAGGTTGTTGAGACGCTTCTTGATAAGGATTGGCGCTGGTTTCACTGGTGTTTGCGCTCACCGCAGGGATACTTGCCGTCAATGCGGCGTGATTGATTTGACCTTGCACCCCCAAGCTTTGTGCGCCGGTATTGACGAGACTTTCAATCGCCGAAGCGGCATCTTGACCACTAAAGTGTGGGGTGACTTGTGCTTGCTGGGTAGGGGCAAACAAGTTCGATAGCCAAGCGACTGCAGAAGTTGCAGGGACAGTGGCAGTCGGCTGCACGGGTTGTGGCGCGGCAGCTTTGGCGGCAGTCGTATTGTTAGCAGTTTGCTGAGGCTTGTTGGATGGCGTTGCAGGGCTAGGGGTGGTGTTGGCGGCGTTGCTAGCACTGCTCCAGGCATTATGATTACCTGTCGGTGCTACACGGCTGACTTCATTGTCATCCGTGTGCCAGTTGCTAGTATCGTAGCCACGGTCTTTATATTCTTGTTGTTGGCTTTCGGCGACACGCTCATAGCTCGATGGCGCGAATCCATCACTGTTATAAGTGATATTAAACTCGGGGGATTCAAGATGTGCATGCGGCAAGATAGTAATGCGCGTGCCACTTTCTTGCTCAAGACACACCAGCGTTTCACGTTTTTCGTTGAGTAAAAATGCGGCGATATCGGTTGGCACTTCGGCTTGTATTTCGCCATGACGCTCTTGTAGCGCGCGCTGTTCAATTTGACGCATGATTGACAAAGCAAGTGAACGCAAGTCACGAATCATACCGGTACCGTGACAACGCGGGCAGAGGTAACCTGTTGCTTCTTCAAGTGACGGACGCAAGCGTTGACGACTCATTTCCAGTAGTCCAAAACGTGAAATTTCAGCGAATTGGATACGCGCACGGTCGTTTTTGGTGGCTTCTTTGAGACGATTTTCCACTTGTTTTTGGTGGTCATCGGTTGCCATGTCAATAAAGTCAATAACAATCAAACCACCCATATCACGCAGGCGTAATTGACGGGCGATTTCATCTGCCGCTTCTAAATTGGTATTAAATGCCGTTTCTGAGACATCCGCGCCTTTGGTGGCTTTTGATGAGTTGATATCAATCGATACGAGGGCTTCAGTTTGGTCAATTACAATTGAACCGCCGCTTGGCAAACGTACTTCACGTTGGTAGGCGGTTTCGATTTGTTTTTCAATTCCAAAACGGGCAAACATCGGCTCATAGTCAGTGTATTTGCGCAGTTTATTCGCTTGCTGCGGCATCACCGCTTCAATAAAATTCGCCGCTTCATTATAGGCGTATTCATTGTCGACCCAAATTTCCGTGATATCATCACGCAAGTAGTCGCGTACGGCACGGGTGACTACGCCCGCTTCTTGGTGCAACAGGCGAGGTGAGGGAAATTTTTGGCTTTGTTGTTGGATGCCTTTCCAAATGTTTAATAAATGGTCAAGGTCTTGTTGTAATTCATCCGTGGTTTTACCAATCCCTGCGGTACGGATGATAACGCTCATGCCTTTGGGTAGTCTTAGCTCACTTAACGCTTGCTTCATCTCATCGCGCAACTTACCAGAGATTTGGCGAGAGATACCGCCGCCACGCGCATTGTTGGGCATCAATACCAAATAACGACCCGCCAATGAAATCAGAGTAGATAAAGCCGCGCCTTTATTACCACGTTCTTCTTTTTCCACCTGAACGATGAGTTCATCGCCTTCTTTAATCAGTTGTTTGATGTTAGTGGTAGAGCGAGGGTCGCCTGCTAGATACTCTGGGGCGATTTCACGAATCGGTAAAAAACCTTGACGTTGTGAACCGTATTCCACGAATACCGCTTCAAGCGATGGCTCGACACGGGTCACATGACCTTTATAAATATTGGCTTTTTTTTGCTCGCGGGTACGGTTTTCTAAATCGAAATCATATAAGTGATTGCCATTGCACAGGGCAACACGGATTTCTTCGGCGTGGGTAGCATTGATGAGGATGCGTTTCATGTGTTTTCTCCTAAACACACAAAACATACGAGGGTAGATAAATGTTGCTATCAAACATTACTATCAAATATTAGATAAAACAACGTCAAACAGTTTTGACTAGGCTCGCTGATACCAAGCTTAAGCGGCTTGATAACAAGGTTTGTTGTTCACCAAAAATTGCATGATTAAGTTGGATTATTGCCATAGCGAGGTTGTAAACCTGTTATGTAAATACAGCCGTCATGCTGGATTAGGGGTTGTTACCCAAAACAATGTGTGTTTTAGGACAAATGAATGAACCCTTTTTCCCTATTGGTCAAAAAGTGTTAGCGTTAGTTTTCGCTTTAAATGGCAAGCCTGATAAGTTAGGTTTTACAAAGGCGTGGGCAATTTAAAATGGTAAATCGTCCAAAACCGTAAACGTTTATCTCAAAATCGCAACTACTGAGTTCATTTACCTAGGCGCATAATACACTAATCGTTACCAGCAGTTTTGTGGTTGTAAGGCACAAAACCCACCATTTATCTGTTATCTCTATATATCACTAATCTTTACAAACTATTTGAACATGTTTTCAAATGACAATTATCTTCGTTACTCGTATGTCGTGTGCTGATATTGATTAAAATCAGTCTTAAAATCTATAAATATTGGCAGTTTAGTGCGCCCTATCGTGAGTCATACTGCCATGAATAAATTTCGGCTGTATGGGCGACACCAAAAGCGACAGTTTAATTATCCCGCATACACTACTTTGAAATGAAGCTTAACAGGGTTTAAGTCGAATTGATGGCGCGAATTCATAGCGGCACAGGCACTAAACTGCTAAACTATAGCAAATTTTTATGTAAACGGCTATCAAAATATGACAGAGCACTCGCAGTCTCCCAAACGTCCTGCCCATCCTAGCAAAAAACGCGACACCCCATCGCAACAATCGGCTCATCAAACCCCAAAACGCACGCCTAGTAAACAACCGTCTAGTAAACAACCCCAGTCTGCAGATGACGATATTTTAGATTTTGCTAAAGTCAATTATCTGACCGTCACGCGCCAGCAGCATGACCAACGTGTGGATAACTTTTTGTTGGGTCGTCTTAAAGGACTGCCGCGCTCACACGTCTATAATATGATTCGTTCCGACGAAATCCGTGTCAATGGCAAACGCTGTAAACCCCACGATAAACTGCAGCGTAATGACGTGGTGCGCATTGCACCCATCAAGCTTGCCACGCGTGAAAAACCCGTGATTAGTCCTGACTTTGCCCAGAGCTTGCTTGAGCGCATTGTATATGAAGATGAGGGTTTAATCGTGCTCAATAAACCATCGGGTATGGCGGTGCATGGCGGCAGTGGCGAGAGTTTTGGCGTGATTGAAGCGATGCGAGAAGCAACGGGTAAAAAATACCTTGAGTTGGTACACCGCATTGACAAAGATACCTCTGGCTTGCTAATGATTGCCAAAAAACGCTCAACCCTTAAAACTTTACAAGAGCATTTGCGAGAAAAAACCTTGCAAAAAACCTATCTGTGTTTGGTGGTAGGTTGGATAAGTAGCGAAACACAAACCATTGATAAACCGCTACTAAAATACACGTTGCCTGCCACACAAGAAGGCAAAAGCGGTGAACGCCGTGTCAAAGTAGATGTAAAATCCGAAGACAGTAAGCCAAGCCAAACCCAAATTAACGTGTTGCAAAAATTTGAGTTAAATGGTCAAAAAGTCAGCTTAATTGAAGCCAAACCGCTCACAGGGCGTACCCACCAAATTCGGGTGCATTTGGCGAGTATCGGGCATCCGTTATTGGGTGATGATAAATACAATCCGAATGTGGCTAAAGGCGATAAAAGCGTGCGCCGCTTGTGCTTGCATGCTTATCAGCTTGCTATTCCGGAATATGAAACGATTACAGCCGAATTGCCAGAGGATATGCAAAATTTGATAGAGAATCAACATGATTAATATGAAAGACAAATCGCTAATCATTTTCGATTGGGATGGTACGTTGATGGATTCGGTTGGCTTGATTGTCGATGCCATGCGCTATGCTGCTGAAAAGCACGGTTTAACCGTTACCGATGAAGCGACAAAATCCATTATCGGCATTGCGTTAGTCGATGCGTTTCTCATGCTGTTTCCCAATGACAGCGATAAATATGACGAACTTTTAGCGACTTACTCTGAGTATTATGTCAAGCATTGCGACAACGACAAACTGTTTGAAGGTATTAAAGAATTGATTCAAGATTTACACGCACAAGGTAAAACCTTAGCGATTGCCACAGGGAAAAAACGAAAAGGTCTGCAGCGCGTACTACCCAATTCTGGCATTCAAGCCTTTTTCACAACTACCAAAACCGCTGACGAAACCGCAGGCAAGCCCAATCCGCTCATGCTGCAAGCAATTTTGAGCGAAACGGGTAAAACGGTGGAAGATGCGGTATTCGTTGGTGATAGTATTCATGACATCCGTATGGCAAATGCAATACAGATGGATAGCATTGCTGTAAGTTACGGCTGTGAAAAAGCCGATGTTTTGGCAAAAGAACATCCAACCAAGCTTGTGACCACAATCAATGAACTAAAACAACAGCTAATTTAGTTTAGCTTTGTGCAGATAACTAACTTCGAGTAGAATAACGGCAACTAAAAATTTTAAAAAGCTGTTTACAATGACCGAAGAACTACTCATCAACATCAGCCCATCTGAGAGCCGAGTCGCGGTGCTCGAAGATGGGATACTCAACGAAATCTTTATCGAACGCCATAGCAAACTTGGCTCAGTGGGCAATATCTACCTTGGCACAGTGGTGCGCGTACTGCCAGGCATGCAGGCGGCATTTATCGATATTGGGCAATCGCGTACCGCGTTTTTGCACGTCAATGATATGCAGACCCTGCGTCCTAAGCTTTCAGCCATTGAACCGCCCAAACCGCAAAACCCCGCAATTGACAACACCTTAGACCCTGACACCACCACGCTTGCGATGACCACAACCACCTATCAGCCACCGCCTAGCGAGTTGATAGAAAACCGCTTGTATGAAGGACAGCGTATCTTGGTGCAAGTGATTAAAGACCAATTAGGCAGTAAAGGCGCACGACTGACGACGGATGTGTCATTGCCTTCGCGTTATTTGGTGTACTTGCCGTATGGTGAACATATCGGGATTTCACAGCGGATTGATGGCGATGAGCGAGAGCGGTTAAAAACACAGCTTGGCGAGCTGATGCACCAAGTCAATCTACAAGGCGGATTGATTGCCCGTACCGCTGCCGAAAATATCCCGCAATCCAAACTTGAAGAAGATATTTATTATCTACTGCAGCTTTGGCGTATGGTACAAGCCCGCCGTGAGCAAACGCCGACCCATCGCCGTTTTGAGCTGATTTATCAAGATTTATCTCTACCTTTGCGCGCGATTCGAGATTTGATTGGTGAGCAGACTGAAAGGGTGACGGTCGATAACGCCCGAGTGTTTGATGCTATTCGTCATTTTGCCAAAGAATTTGTCCCACTGATTTATCCACGTATTCAATTGTATGATGGCGAGCAGGCGTTATTTGATGTTCACCGCGTTGAAGAGGATTTAAAAGACGCGCTCAATCGCCGTGTTAATCTCAAATCAGGCGGTTATCTTATCATCGACCAAACCGAAGCCATGACCACCATTGATGTCAATACAGGCTCTTTTGTTGGAGGGCGTTCTCTTGAAGATACGGTGTATAAAACCAATTTAGAGGCCACCCACGCTATCGCCCGTCAGCTGCGACTGCGTAATTTGGGCGGGATTATCATTCTTGACTTTATCGATATGCAAGAGCAACAACACCGCGATGAAGTGCTAGCAAGCCTGCAAGAACAGCTCAAACGCGATTATGCCAAAACCAACATCAGCGAAGTCTCAGCGCTTGGGCTGATAGAGATGACTCGTAAACGCACGCGTGAGAGTCTACAACAACAGCTTTGCGAGCCGTGTCCAACCTGTGGCGGTAAAGGCTTTGTCAAAAGTGCCGAAACCGTGTGTCTGGAGATTTTCCGCGAATTGATGCGCTGTGCCAGAACCTACAACGTCCCCAAGAAATTTACCGTGGTCGCAAATAGTGGCGTGATTGATTTGCTTGAAACCATTGAAGCAGATACAGTGGCAGAGATGGAATATTTGCTGGGTCGTCCGATTAACTTGGAGAGTGATAACCGTTTTAATCAAGAACAATATGATATTTTGCTAGATTAGCCTATTGCTTTTACCCAAAAAATCGGTATAATACAGCCCACTTAACTTATTGCAGGGCGACGAAGATGATTCGTCAATTCATAAAAGAATAAGCCCTTTAATACAGTCGCTCCATTGTTTGCGACACGAAATTAAAGAATACAGTTTCACCGACTATTAATCATGCTATCTATGTATTGCAAGTTAATGGTTTGAGTGGGACTGAAATTTTTTTATTTTCAAAAAGTGCCTGTTAAAAACAGGTAAAAAATGCAAGTTAGGTGTTTACTCAATAACAGCTTAACACCCAACGCAAATTAACCCATATCAAACTTTATATTAGGAGCTTACTGGCATGGCTAACCAGAAAATCCGTATCAGACTTAAATCTTTTGACCATCGTCTGATTGACCAATCAGCTCAAGAGATTGTTGATACCGCAAAACGCACAGGTGCACAAGTTCGTGGTCCAGTACCGCTACCAACTCGCATTGAACGCTTCAACATCTTAACCTCACCACACGTGAACAAAGATGCCCGTGACCAATACGAAATCCGCACATTCAAACGTATGGTAGATATCGTTCAGCCTACTGACAAAACAGTCGATGCACTGATGAAGTTAGATTTGGCGGCGGGTGTTGATGTACAAATCGCATTAGGCTAACCCCTTAGGGTAACACCTATATTGAATAACAGTAAAAATTAAGAGGTTAACAACATGGCGATCGGTTTAGTCGGAAAAAAATGCGGCATGACTCGTATCTTCACAGAAGCAGGTGTTTCAATTCCTGTAACTGTTGTTGAAGTTACTGCCAACCGTATCTCTCAAATCAAAACACAAGACACAGACGGCTACCAAGCTATCCAAGTAACAACTGGTGAACGTCGTGATTCTCGTGTTAATGCAGCTCAAAAAGGTCACTTTGCAAAAGCTGGCGTTGCTGCAGGTCGTGGCACTTGGGAATTTCGCGTCGAAGATAGCGAACTCGAAGGCCGCGAAGCAGGTAGTGAAATCGCTGCTGACTTGTTCCAAGTAGGTCAAATCGTTGACGTAATTGGTACCAGCAAAGGTAAAGGTTTCCAAGGTGGTATCAAACGCCACAACTTCCGTTCACAAGATTGGACACATGGTAACTCAGTATCTCACCGCGTTGTGGGTTCTACAGGTCAAAACCAAACACCGGGTCGTGTATTTAAAGGCAAGAAAATGCCAGGTCAAATGGGTAACAAACGTGTGACCGTACAAGGCTTAGAAGTGATTTCAGTTGATGCTGAAAAAGGTATCCTAGTTATCAAGGGTGCAATTCCTGGTGCCAACGGTGGCGACGTTATCGTACGTCCATCAGTTAAAGCTTAATCAAGGGGATTAACGTGAATCTAAATACAGTAACAGGTTCGGCGGTTGAGCTATCAGACGTAGCATTTGGTCGTGAATTCAACGAAGCACTTGTACACCAAGTAGTTACCGCTTACTTAGCGGGTGGTCGTCAAGGTAGCCGTGCTCAAAAAACACGTGGTGAAGTATCTGGCGGTGGTAAAAAACCATGGCGTCAAAAAGGTACTGGCCGTGCACGTGCAGGTTCCATCCGTAGCCCAATTTGGGTTGGTGGTGGTCGCGCATTTGCAGCCAAACCACAAGATTGGTCACAAAAAGTGAACCGTAAAATGTACCGTGGTGCCATGCAATGCATTCTTGCTGAATTGATTCGTCAAGACCGTTTAGTATTGGTTGATGACATCAGCATTTCAGCACCAAAAACCAAAGAGCTTATTGCTAAACTTAAAGACTTAAATGCCCCTAAAGCATTGATCGTTACCAATGAAGTTGACGAAAATCTTTACTTAGCTGCTCGCAATATTCCATACGTCAGCGTACTAGGTAGCACTGAAGTTGATCCAGTTAGCCTGATTGCGTTTGACAAAGTCATCATGTCTGTCGCAGCCGCCAAAGAAATTGAGGGAGTGTTAGCATGAATAACGCAAGACTATATCAGGTACTAAAAGCACCTGTATTTTCAGAAAAATCTCAAATCTTGGGCGATACTTTAGGTGTGCAAGTATTCAAAGTTGACACCAACGCGACAAAAAAAGAGATTAAAAAAGCCGTAGAATTAATGTTTGAAGGTGTTGAAGTAGTTAAAGTTAACACTTTGAATGTTAAAGGTAAGACAAAGCGATTTGGTCGCACGGTAGGTCGTCGTCAAGACTTCAAAAAAGCCTATGTGACCTTAAAAGCTGGTCAAGATGTTCAAGTAGCCGACGTAGCAGAACAACCTGCTGCTGACAACGAATAAGGATTACACAATGCCTATCGTAAAAGCCAAACCGACATCACCAGGTCGCCGATTTGTCGAGAAAGTGGTGCATCCACACCTTCATAAAGGTCGTCCTTATGCAGCATTAGTAGAGTCAAAAGGCAAAACTGGTGGTCGTAACAACAACGGTCGCATCACTACCCGTCATATCGGTGGTGGTCATAAACAGCATTACCGTGTTGTTGACTTCAAACGTAACAAAGACAACATCCCTGCTGTTGTAGAGCGTATTGAGTACGATCCGAACCGTACTGCGCACATCGCACTACTTAAATATGCAGACGGTGAGCGTCGTTACATCATCGCACCAAAAAAATTGCAACAAGGCGATACCGTTATTTCTGGTGAAACTGCACCAATTCGCCCAGGTAACTGCTTACCACTACGTAGCATTCCAGTGGGTACAGTGATTCACAATATCGAACTTAAAATCGGTAAAGGTGCACAGATCGCTCGTTCAGCAGGTGCTGCGGTTCAATTATTGGGTCGTGATGGTATCTATGCAATCGTTCGTTTACGTTCAGGCGAAACTCGTCGTATCCACGTAAATTGTCGTGCGGTTATCGGTGAAGTATCAAACACTGAAAATAACCTTAAATCATTGGGTAAAGCAGGTGCCAACCGCTGGCGTGGCGTTCGTCCTACCGTTCGTGGTACTGCAATGAACCCAGTTGACCATCCACACGGTGGTGGTGAAGGTCGTAACTTCGGTAAACACCCAACCAGCCCATGGGGTCAAAAGGCTAAAGGCCTTAAAACACGTTCTAACAAACGTACTGACCACATGATTATCCGCCGTCGTCGCGTCAATAAGAAATAAGGAATAATTTCATGCCTCGTTCATTGAAAAAAGGTCCATTCATCGATGCGCACTTGTTTGCCAAAGTTGAGAATGCGTTAGAAACTAACTCACGCAAACCAATCAAAACTTGGTCACGTCGCTCAATGATTTTGCCACAAATGGTCGGCTTAACTATTTCTGTTCATAACGGTCGTACACATGTACCTGTTATCGTAAACGAGCAAATGGTTGGTCATAAACTTGGTGAATTCGCCCCAACCCGTACATATCGTGGTCATGGCGTTGACAAGAAATCTAAGAAATAAGGTGCTCATCATGGAAGTAACTGCAAAATTACGCGGTGCCGCCATTTCGGCACAAAAAGTACGCTTAGTTGCTGACGAAGTTCGCGGCAAATCAATCGAGCGTGCATTAGATATCTTAACCTTTAGCAACAAAAAAGCCGCTAAATTGGTTAAAAAATGCTTAGAATCTGCGATTGCTAACGCTGAGCATAACAATGGTTTAGACATCGATACATTGCGTGTTTCTACCATTTATGTGGATGAAGGTATTACGTTAAAACGTGTTTTACCACGTGCCAAAGGTCGTGCTGACCGTATTAGCAAACGTACTTGCCACATCACAGTTAAGGTAGGAGCATAATATGGGACAGAAAGTTCATCCAATCGGCATCCGTCTTGGCGTAATCCGTAAATCAAACGCTAACTGGTATGCAGATCCAAAAAAATACTCTGAATACTTAATCAACGACTTACAAGTTCGTAAATATTTAGAGAAAAAGCTTAAAGCAGCGATGATCAGCGGTATTAGCATCGAACGTCCTACAGGCGCAGCTAAAATCACTATCGCCACGGCACGTCCTGGTATCATCATTGGTAAAAAAGGCGAAGATATTGAAAGCCTACAAAAAGAACTTACCAAATTGATGGGCGTACCAGCACAAGTTAGCATTGAAGAAATTACCCAACCAGACTTAGACGCACGTCTAGTAGCTGACGGTATTGCTTCACAACTTGAACGTCGTGTCATGTTCCGCCGTGCTATGAAACGTGCTGTTCAAAACAGTATGAAAGCTGGCGCACAAGGTATCAAAGTTGAGCTATCAGGTCGTCTTGGCGGTGCTGAGATTGCTCGCTCAGAGTGGTATCGTGAAGGTCGTGTACCTTTGCATACATTACGTGCTGACATTGACTACTCAAATGTACGCGCAGAAACCACTTACGGTACTATCGGTGTAAAAGTTTGGATTTTCCGTGGTGAAGTGCTTGACGGCATGAACCGTGTATATAATCCAGTCAAAGAAGAAAAGCAAGCACGTGCACCTCAAAAACGCCGTGCTCGTAATGATCGTAGCGACCGCCCACGTAGTGAGCGCCCAGCTAAAGACAGAGGTTAATCGATATGTTACAACCAAAACGTACCAAGTTTCGTAAAGTACAAAAAGGACGTAATACGGGGTTAGCTCACCGTGGTAGTAGCGTATCTTTTGGTACAATCGGACTTAAATCAGTAGAACGTGGTCGCATGACTGCACGTCAAATCGAAGCTGCTCGTCGTACGATTTCACGTCGTATCAAGCGCGGTGGTAAAATTTGGATTCGTGTATTCCCAGACAAACCAATTACCGAAAAACCACTAGAAGTTCGTATGGGTAAAGGTAAAGGTCCAGTAGAATACTGGGTATGCGAAATCAAACCAGGCAAAATGCTTTATGAAATCGAAGGGGTTTCTGACGAGCTAGCAACTGAAGCGTTCACGCTTGCAGCTGCCAAGTTGCCTTTCAAAACCACCATTGTTAAACGGACGATAATGTAATGAAGATCAGTGAACTTAAAGACAAATCAGTCGAAGAGCTGACCCAATTACTAGACGAAAAACAGTTAGAAACATTTCGTCTTCGTATGGCAAAAGCCACTGGTCAGTTAGGCAACACCCATGAGATTAAAGCAAATCGTCGTACGATTGCTCAAATCAAGACTCTTATCTCTGAAAAACAGAACACCGAAAACCAAGGGGCTTAATCATGAGTGAGCAAAATACCAACCAAGCTAACGCTACTGAACAAAGTACAGTCACTGGTAAAGTTGTCAGTGACAAAATGGATAAAACCATTACTGTACTTGTTGAGCGTCGTATTCGTCATGCCAAATATGGCAAAATGATTCGCCGTTCTACCAAACTACATGCTCATGACGAAAACAATGAGTGTGGCGTTGGTGATACAGTTCGTATCAAATCAACACGTCCACTATCAAAAACCAAATCTTGGGTGTTGGTAGACGTCGTAGAAAAAGCAGTTAATATTTAATTTAACTTAAATAGATAGTTATAATTGCAAAGCAAGTCAGTAACTGCTACAATACGCCACCTTAAAAATGGCTTATTGTGGCAAAGACTTGTTTTGCCAATTTATGGAGTAACGCGATGATTCAGACTGAAACAATGCTGGAAGTTGCAGACAACAGTGGTGCAAAACGAGTTATGTGCATTAAAGTACTAGGTGGCTCACATCGTCGTTATGCATCAGTAGGCGACATCATTAAAGTGACTGTGAAAGAAGCAATTCCACGCGGTCGTGTCAAGAAAGGTGATGTAATGAACGCGGTAGTCGTACGCACGAAGTTTGGTGTACGTCGTCCTGACGGTTCAGTACTACGTTTTGATGATAATGCAGCTGTGTTGTTGAACAACAATAAAGCACCAATTGCAACACGTATTTTTGGACCAGTAACCCGCGAACTACGTGGCGAACAATTTATGAAAATTGTTTCATTAGCCCCAGAAGTATTGTGAGGAAAACATGGCAAAATTACGTAAAGGCGACCAAGTGATTGTAATTGCTGGCAAAGATAAAGGCAAGCAAGGTACAATACTAGCAGTAAAAGAAGACCGTGTAAAAGTTGAAGGCATCAACATCGTTAAAAAACACCAAAAGCCAAACCAACAGACTGGCGTTGAAGGTGGGATTATCGAGAAAGAAGCATTTTTACACATTTCAAATGTTGCAATTTATAATGCAGCAACCCAAAAGGCAGACCGTATTTCTTACCAAGTGAACGACGAAGGCAAAAAACAACGCGTTTATCGTTCATCTGGTGAAGTTGTGGCGACTGCATAACCATCTAAGGGTATCAGTAATGGCAAGACTTAAAACACAATATAACGAACAGCTTAAGCAAAAAATTCAGCAAGAGCTTGGTTTAGCCAACGTTATGGAAATCCCTAAAATCACCAAAATCACCCTAAACATGGGTGTGGGTGATGCAGCTCAAGACAAAAAAGTTCTTGAGGGCGCATTAGCGGATATGACGGCAATTGCCGGTCAAAAACCTGTAGTAACCAAAGCTCGCAAATCAGTTGCAGGCTTTAAAATCCGTGAAGAATGGCCAATCGGCTGTAAAGTAACGTTACGTGGCGAACAGATGTACGAATTTTTAGATCGTTTAATCTCAATCGCTATTCCACGTATCCGTGACTTCCGCGGGTTTACAGATAAAGCATTTGATGGCCGTGGTAACTATTCACTAGGTATCAAAGAGCAAATCGTTTTCCCTGAAGTTGACTTTGACAAAATCGATCGTATTCGTGGTTTAGACATTACCATTACGACTACCGCAAAAACTGATGATCAAGGTCGTGCATTGCTTAAAGCATTCGGCTTCCCATTCAAGGGCTAACAGCAAGGATAAGGCAATATGGCAAAGAAAAGTATGATTAATCGCGAATTTAAACGCGAAGCGACTGTTGCTAAATATGCTGAGAAGCGTGCAAAGCTTAAGGCAATTATCAGCGACATCAACGCAACTGATGAAGAACGTATGGACGCCATGCTGGCATTACAAGCACTGCCACGTGATGCTTCACCAGTACGTTTACGTAATCGTTGTGCATTGACAGGTCGTCCACACGGTTATTTCCGTAAATTTGGTCTTTCACGTAACATGATTCGTGAAAAAGTAATGCAAGGTGATGTACCTGGCGTTCATAAAGCAAGCTGGTAAGGGGAAACAATATGAGTATGCAAGATACCGTTGCTGATATGTTGACTCGTATCCGTAATGCACAAATGGCTCAAAAAGCGTCTGTGACTATGCCAAGCTCAAAACTACGTAAATCAATTGCTGATTTGCTAGTAAAAGAAGGTTATGTTGCGACCGCAGAAACTCAAGAAGTTGGTACAGGTAAAACTGAATTAACCTTAGAGTTAAAATATTTTGAAGGTAAACCAGTTATTGAGACGATTAAACGTTATAGTCGTCCAGGTTTACGTCAATACCGTGGTAAAGATGCACTACCAAGCGTCCAAAAAGGTCTAGGTGTAGCAATCATCTCTACCAGTAAAGGCATCATGAGTGACCGTGAAGCTCGTGCAGCTGGATTAGGCGGCGAAGTTATTGCGTTCGTAGCTTAATTAACATTAAGAAGGACAGGCATAGTTTGTTGTGCCTGTTCGTTTTTTTATCACTTTTATAGGAATTACCCGTATGTCTCGTGTGGCTAAAGCCCCTGTAGCACTACCAAATGGTACAAGTGTTACTTTGAACGGTCAGCAGGTTGAAGTTAAAGGTAGCAAAGGTACGCTAACTTTACGCCTGCATGATTTGGTCGAGCTAAAACAGGAAGATAATCAAATTATTCTTTCACCAAAATCTGACACTAAAGACGGTTGGATGCACACTGGTACAGTTCGTGCATTATTAAGCAACATGGTTAAAGGTGTTACTGAAGGCTTCGAACGTCGTCTACAATTGATTGGTGTTGGTTATAAAGCCGCTGTTGCTGGCAATAAAGTTAACCTAAACTTAGGCTACTCACACCCAATCGAATATGTACTACCTGAAGGTGTTACTGCTGAAACCCCAACTGCGACTGAAATCGTGTTAAAATCTAGCGACAAACAAAAGCTAGGTCAAGCAGCAGCAAACATTCGTGGCTATCGCCCACCTGAGCCTTACAAAGGCAAAGGCGTTCGTTATAGCGATGAGTATGTCGCTCGTAAAGAAGCTAAGAAAAAATAAGGTGAAATGACATGTTTGATAAAAAAGCTGCTCGCCTTCGCAGAGCGAAAAAAACCCGTGCACATATCCGTGGTTTAGGCGTAAATCGTCTATCTGTTAATCGTACTAACACCCACATTTATGCACAAGTTATCTCACCAACGGGTGGTGAAGTGTTAGCCCAAGCTTCAACGTTAGATACTACTTTACGTGCTGGTCAAACTAGCAACATCGAAGCTGCAACTGCCGTTGGTAAATTAATTGCAGAACGCGCTAAAGCTGCCGGTATTACTAAAGTTGCGTTTGATCGTAGCGGTTTTAAATATCATGGTCGTGTTAAAGCATTAGCTGAAGCCGCTCGTGAAAATGGATTGGAGTTCTAATCATGGCAAAAGTTGAACAAACAGACGGTTTAGTAGAGCGCTTAGTCACAGTTGGCCGTGTATCTAAAGTTGTAAAAGGTGGTCGTATCTTTTCTTTCACCGCACTCACAGTGGTAGGTGATGGCAATGGTCGTGTTGGCTTTGGTCGTGGTAAAGCGCGTGAAGTGCCTGCAGCGATTCAAAAAGCACTAGAAGCTGCCAAACGTAATATGATTACCGTTGATTTAGCGGGTACAACCCTTCAGCATCCTATTACTGCTAGCCACGGTGCAAGCCGCGTGTATATGCAACCAGCCTCTGAAGGTACCGGTGTTATCGCGGGTGGTGCAATGCGTGCAGTATTAGAAGTTGCAGGTGTAGAAAACGTATTAGCAAAATGCTATGGTTCAACCAATGCCGCTAACGTTGTACGTGCAACTTTCAACGGGTTAAAAGAAATGTCTTCTCCTGAAAAAGTTGCGGCAAAACGCGGCAAATCAGTTGAAGAAATCTTGGGCTAAGCTAAGGTGATAACATGAAAAAAATGAAAGTTACTCAAGTAAAATCGAGTGCCCATCGCCTAGCAAGCCATAAAGCTTGTTTGAAAGGTTTAGGGTTACGTCGTATTGGACATACTGTCGAAGTTGAAGATACCCCTTCGACCCGTGGTATGGTAAACCGCGTTAACTACTTAGTTAAAGTGGAGGAAGTATAATGGGTCTACGTTTAAATGAATTGAGCCCAGCTGAAGGTTCAAGAAAAAATAAACTTCGCCGTGGTCGTGGTATCGGTTCTGGTATCGGTAAAACCGGTGGTCGTGGTGTCAAAGGTCAAACCTCACGTACAGGTTCTGGTATTCGCTCAGGTTTTGAAGGCGGTCAAATGCCTTTATACCGTCGTTTGCCAAAATTTGGTTTCACCAGTAAACTTGCAATGGTAACCGCAGAAGTGCGTTTATCAGAATTGAACCAAGTTGATGGTGACGTGGTAAGCGTTGAGTCTTTAAAAGCAGCGAATATCATTCGCCACGATATGCAACGTGTTCGTATCATCCTTTCAGGTGACGTAACCAAAGCATATACTTTTAAAGGTGTTAAAGTGACTAAAGGTGCTAAAGCGGCTATTGAAGCAGCTGGTGGTACTGTTGAGGAGTAATCCTACATGACTAAGCATTCAACATCGATGAATCCTCTAGCATTTATTCGTAAGTACGATGAATTATTTAATCGTTTACTATTTTTGTTGGGTGCTTTAGTCGTCTATCGTTTCGGTTCACACGTACCTATTCCTGGTATGGATCCAGAAAGCTTATCGAAATTTTTTCAAACCAATGAAAATACTATTTTAGGTTTGTTTAATATGTTTTCTGGCGGGGCATTAGAGCGGATGTCAGTCATGGCACTCGGAATTATGCCTTATATTTCTGCTTCAATCATTGTCCAGATGATGACGGCGGTTATACCATCGTTGGATGCATTAAAAAAAGAAGGCCAAGCCGGTCAACGCCAAATCAACAAGTATACACGCCAATTAACCCTTGCATTAGCCTTGATTCAATCAATTGGTATGTGTACAGGTCTGATTAGTCAGAATCTTACATTGACAAGTGGTCTTGGTTTTTATATTCCTGCGGTAACTTCGTTGGTTGCAGGGTCAATGTTTTTGATGTGGTTAGGTGAACAGATTACTGAACGTGGTATTGGTAACGGTATTTCAATGCTAATTTTAGCGGGTATCGTAGCGACTTTTCCACAAGTAGTCACACAGTCAATTAACTCTGTTCAGCAAGGTCAAATGAATATGATTGCCTTGTTCATATTTAGTTTATTGGCGTTAGCGGTGGTGGCGGGGATTGTATTTATTGAGCGTGCACAGCGCCGTATCCCAGTCAACTATGCCCAAAAGCAATCGCAAGAACGAAAAATATATGCACAACAGCAATCGCATTTGCCATTAAAAATTAATATGGCAGGGGTTATTCCAGCGATTTTTGCCAGTTCACTGTTGTTATTCCCAGCGAGTTTGGGACAGTGGGTGGGTCAATCCCCCAATCCCAATATTTTTCAAAGTTTCTTGCAGAATATGGCATTAGTGTTATCACCGGGTCAGCCGCTGTATTTGGTAATTTTTGCAGCCTTGATTATTTTCTTTTGTTATTTTTATACCGCGTTGGTATTTAGTCCAAAAGAAGTATCAGAGAATTTGAAACGAAGTGGGGCGTATATTCCAGGTATTCGTCCAGGTTTACAAACTCAACGTTATTTAGATCATGTATTAAATCGCTTAACCTTTATTGGTGCGATTTATATGACAATTATTTGTTTGATGCCGATGATATTGCAATCTGCGTTTGGTATTCCGTTTCATTTAGGCGGTACCTCAGTACTGATTAGTGTGGTCGTGATTATGGACTTTATTGCCCAAGTTAAAGCGCACTTAATGACTCACCAATACCATGATTATTCGCTGATGCAAACCATGGAAGTCAAGCATTCATAACTACTACTAGGAGCTGAAAATGAAAGTTCAAGCATCTGTAAAAAGAATCTGCGGTAGCTGCAAAATTGTACGCCGCAAAGGCGTTGTTCGCGTTATTTGTAGTGCAGAACCGCGTCATAAACAACGTCAAGGTTAATCTAAATTGTTAGATTGGACTTGAAATCAGGTAGCGGATACTGTATTATCCGCTACTTGTCGTTATTTTGACACATTTGTAGATAACCAAGTGTTTCAAAATGCTACATCAGTAGATGATTAACTCATCTTTTCCTTATAATTGGAGAAATGTCAATGGCTCGTATTGCCGGTGTAAACATTCCGGACAACAAGCACGCTATCATTTCACTCACTTATATTTTTGGTATTGGTCGTACCACTGCTGCTAAAATTTTAGAAGCGGTAAACATTGCACCAACTACTAAAATCAGTGAACTAAATGATACTCAGCTTGATGCTGTCCGTACCCAAGTTGCAGAATATGCGACTGAAGGTGACTTGCGTCGTGAAATCTCGATGAATATTAAACGTTTAGTAGACTTAGGTTGCTATCGTGGCTTGCGTCATCGTCGCGGTTTACCAGTAAATGGTCAACGCACAAAAACAAATGCGCGTACTCGTAAGGGTCCACGTAAAGCAATCAGAAAATAATTAACTTAGGAAGCTAAAAGATGGCAAAAGACACTCGTAGTCGCAAAAAAGTGACTCGCCGCTCGGTAGCTGAGGGCGTAGCGCACATCCATGCGTCTTTTAATAACACCATTGTAACGATTACCGATCGTCAAGGTAATGCTTTGGCTTGGGCCACCGCTGGTGGACAAGGCTTCCGTGGTTCACGTAAATCTACACCATTTGCTGCACAGGTTGCGGCTGAAGTTGCTGGTAAAGCAGCACAAGAATATGGTGTCAAGAATGTTGATGTCTTGGTTAAAGGTCCAGGACCTGGTCGTGAGTCTGCGGTAAGAGCCTTAGGTGCATTGGGTTATAAAATAAACAGCATTAGCGATATAACCCCGATTCCTCATAACGGAACTCGTCCACCGAAAAAACGTCGCGTATAAGGAGACTTTCATGGCCCGTTATCTAGGTCCAAAATTAAAACTTTCTCGTCGTGAAGGTACTGATTTACAATTAAAATCAGGCGTAAAAGCGTACGAAGAAAAAACCAAAAAAGCTGACCGTGCCCCTGGTCAACATGGTAATCCACGTAGCAAAACGTCAGAGTATTCTGCACAGCTTCGTGAAAAACAAAAAGTAAAACGCATTTATGGTGTGTTAGAGCGTCAATTCTCAAACTACTATAAAGAAGCTGCGCGTATGAAAGGCGCAACTGGCGAAAACTTGCTTCAAATGTTAGAACGTCGCCTCGATAACGTTGTTTATCGTATGGGTTTTGGTGCAACTCGCGCAGAAGCTCGCCAATTAGTTAGCCATCGTGCTATTCTAGTAAAAAAAGCGGGTCGTGATGAGTTTGTTCGTGTGAACATTCCTTCAATCCAATTACAAGATGGTGATGTGATTGCCGTACACGAAAAAGCCAAAGAACAATTACGTATCAAAAACGCAATTGAATTGGCGGGTCAACGTGGCACACCTGTATGGTTGGAAGTTGATCACAGCAAATTGCAAGGTACTTTTAAACAAGCGCCAGAGCGTGCTGATTTACCAACCGAAATCAACGAAAGCTTAATCGTTGAGTTGTACTCTAAATAATTAATTTTACTATAAAGTCGAGGTGACAAATGATGCTAAATGCTACTGAGTTTCTTACACCGAATGCCATTCATGTGGATACGGTCAATGAAACACACGCCAAAGTCACGCTCGAACCGTTAGAACGAGGTTTTGGGCATACATTAGGTAATGCCCTACGTCGCATTCTATTATCTTCATTGCCTGGTGCAGCTGTAATCGAAGCTGAAATCGAAGGCGTTGATCATGAGTATTCAACCCTTGAAGGGTTGCAAGAAGATGTGCTAGATCTATTGTTAAATTTAAAAGGTTTAGCGATCCAATTGCATGATCAAAATGAAGTATTCTTGACCCTTGACAAACAAGGTCCTGGCACTGTACTAGCATCAGATATTGAGTTACCTCACAATGTAGAGATTATCAATCCTGATTTAGTTTTAGGTACATTAAGTGATCGTGGTCATTTAAAAATGCGTTTGCGTGTAGCAGTAGGTCGTGGTTATGAGCCTGCCAATGTACGCAAAGATTCTGGTGATAACAAAGTTATTGGTCGTTTAAAATTGGACGCTAGCTATAGCCCAATCTTACGCGTGGCATACCAAGTTGAAAATGCCCGTGTTGAACAGCGCACTGACTTAGACCGTTTGGTTATTGAACTTGAAACCAATGGTACCATCGATCCAGAAGAAGCGATTCGCAAAGCAGCAACGATTTTGCAGCAGCAAATTGCCGTATTTGTTGACCTTGAAGCGGAAGCTACCCCAGAACCTGTTAAGGAAAAAGAAGAAGTTGACCCTGTGCTACTGCGCCCAGTGGATGACTTAGAATTAACGGTTCGCTCAGCAAATTGCTTGAAGGCGGAAAATATCTATTACATTGGCGATTTGGTACAACGCACCGAAACTGAGTTGTTAAAAACCCCAAATCTCGGTAAGAAATCATTAACTGAAATCAAAGACGTCCTTGCTTCTAAAGACTTAGAACTCGGTATGCGCCTTGAAAATTGGCCACCTGCTGATTTACGTGTTGATGACCGCTTCTCTTACCGTAGCCGTTAAAATTTAAAGGAAGTTTGACCATGCGACATCGTAACAGTGGAGTTAAGTTGGGTCGTACCAGCAGCCATCGTAAGGCCATGTTCCAAAATATGACCAACTCACTATTTGAACATGAACTCATCAAAACTACTCTTCCTAAAGCTAAAGAGCTTCGCCGTGTGGCAGAGCCGCTAATTACTTTGGCAAAAGAAGATTCAGTTGCTAACCGTCGTCTAGCGTTTAACCGCTTACGTAATAAAGCGACTGTAGGTAAATTATTCACGACACTAGGCCCACGCTACAAAGCGCGTCCAGGTGGTTATTTACGTATCATCAAATGTGGTTATCGCGATGGCGATGCTGCACCGATGGCATACGTTGAATTAGTAGACCGTGACTAATCATCCTGATTAAAAAAACCCCATAGGTTCGCGCTTATGGGGTTTTTTTGTTTATAGTGATAACTCCTCAATTAACCTTTGGAAATATGATGCAGCTGAGTTTTGATGTACTAGTGATGTTAACGTTGGTCGCGGGGATTGCAGGATTTTTAGATGCCATGGCAGGGGGTGGCGGTTTACTAACTATTCCTGCCCTGTTAATGGCAAATGTTCCTACGCTTTATACCTTGGGCACTAATAAGCTGCAAGCGACTGCAGGTTCGCTTTCTGCTTCTATTACCATGATACGCAAAGGCAAGATTCACCCCAAGCAAATTTGGCGTTCGATTATCGCCTGTTTTGTCGGAGCTGTGCTAGGCGCTATGGCTGTGCAACTTTCTCCGCCAGTGCTATTAGCCAAAGGCATTCCTTTTTTAATCGCGCTTATTGGTATTTATTATCTGTTTGCACCCAATATTGGTGAGGTCAAATCTGCACCACGAATCAGCAAAAATAAATGGCAATATGGGATGTCACCCTTAATTGGTTTTTATGATGGCTATTTGGGCCCTGGTACAGGGATGTTTTTTGCGCTAGGCGGTATCACCATGCGGGGCTTGGATATGATTACCGCGACTGCCAATGCCAAATTACTCAACTTTACCAGCAATGCCGCCTCATTGATGTTCTTTGTGTTGGGTGGAAAAGTGCTTTGGTCAGTGGGAGTTGCTATGATGGTGGGGCAATTTATTGGTGCTTCATTGGGTGCAAGGATGGCCGTTAAAGGGGGCACTAAGTTTATTCGACCGGTGATTGTGGTGATGTGTTTCGCGATGCTAATTAAATATGTGTTTTTTTCTTAATAATTTTTATTTATGATAGTGGTAACATTATTCATACTTAGACTATAGAACATATGACAACTGAAATGATTTTAAGTATTTTTCTTGGGATTGGCTTGGCGGCAAGTAGTGGGTTTCGTGTGTTTGTACCGCTGTTTGCCCTCAGTTGTGCGGCATATTTTCATATCATTCCCCTTAATGATAGCTGGCAATGGGTGGCATCCACCCCTGCGTTAATTATTTTAGGCGTAGCCAGTATTGCAGAGTCGATCAGTTATTTAATCCCGTTGGTTGATCATATGTTAGATACCGTTGCTGTACCGCTCGCAGGGATTGCAGGAACATTGGTCATGGCTTCAACATTGACCGATATGAGTCCTGCCATGACTTGGGCGCTAGCGATCATTGCTGGCGGCGGCGCTGCGGCTACGATAAAAGGTACAGCTGCCACCACGCGCGTGGCTTCGACTGCGACGACGGGCGGTTTGGCAAATCCTGCTGTTTCAGTGGCAGAGACCGGGACAGCGATAGGGCTGTCGGCTTTGTCGATTTTTTCACCCATTTTTGCGATGATTGCGTTAATCATTGGTTTACTGATGATGATTTGGGTAGTAATAATGGTTAAAAACCGCGTCAAACGCTAAGGCATCTTGCCTGTTTCTTGTAAAGAAAGCGTGCCATCTTGGCCCACGATAATATGGTCAATCAAAGTCATATCGACAAGCTGACACGCTTTTGCCAAACTGCGAGTAATTTCCAGATCTGCTTGTGACGCTGTGGCAGAGGTACTTGGGTGATTATGGGCGATGATAAGCTGACTTGCCCCGTATTTTAACGCACAGCGCAACACTTCCCGCACGCACACCGAGCACGATGAAATACCGCCTGTGAATAATACCTCATACTGGATTAAGGTGAGTTGATTGGTCAAAAACAGCACCGCAAACACCTCGCGATTGAGCGGTCGCAGCTGCGTAGTCAGATAGTCTTTGACCAATTGGCTGGCGTTAAGGGTAGGGGCTTGTTTGACTTGGCTGGCAAGGTAGCGTTTGCCCATCTCAAGGCTTGCCAAAATCTGCGCGTATTTTGCCATGCCGATACCGTGACACGCCATGACTGCTTCACTAGGCGCAGATAGTAACTGAGCCAGACTGCCAAATTTCTCAATCAAGCCACGAGCCAGTTCGATGGCGGATTGGTCTTTGGTGCCTGTGCGTAAGAATATTGCCAAAATCTCACTATCTGATAGACTCTCAGCGCCCTTTTGCAGTAGCTTTTCTCTGGGGCGCTCGTCTTGGTGCCAGTCTTTGATTGCCATAGGCATTTCCTAATAAATGATGATTAATCATACCTAAAGTGGCGGAAAATTGTTACTATAGGCGAAATTTTTTAGTGCTTTTATCTTATGAAAAATATCCTTCTTGGTATCACAGGCGCTATTGCTGCCTACAAATCCGCCTCGTTTGCCCGACTATTGATTAAAAGTGGCTATGACGTCCGTGTTATTATGACGGCAAGCGCACAAGCCTTTATCACACCGTTAACGCTGCAGGCCTTGACGGGCAACCCAGTGCATATCGACTTGTTGGATGAGAGCGCTGAGCTGGGAATGGGGCATATTGAACTGGCAAAATGGGCGGATTTACTGATTATCGCGCCTGCTACCGCGAATACGATTGCTAAACTGGCCATGGGAATAGCGGATGATTTACTCACTACCGTCTGCCTTGCTACCGCTGCCCCGATTTTAGTGGCACCTGCTATGAATCAGCAAATGTGGCAACATCCATCGGTCAAACTTAATTTGCAGACGTTAACCGATTATGATTATGAGATCATCCAACCAGCCAGCGGTGAGCAAGCCTGTGGTGATATCGGTGAGGGAAGATTGCCAGAGCCAGAGCAGTTGCTTGAATACGTGCAATATTTCATCGCAGCGCAAATCACCCCGCAAGTATTGGCGGGTAAAAATGTGACAATCACCGCAGGTCCAACGATTGAAGCCATCGACCCTGTGCGCTATCTATCCAATCATTCCACGGGCAAAATGGGATTTGCGCTGGCAAAAGCGTGCCGTAATGCAGGCGCGAGGGTGACCTTGATCGTTGGGGGTAAAGTGCCCCTACCAACGCCACTACTGGTCAATCGTATCGATGTGTTATCGGCTGAAGAAATGCTAATGACCGCTCGCCAATGCGCCAGTGATGATATATGTGAATGCCATGACGATCACCACCATAACCACAATCATCATGACCATGAACATCACCACCATCATCATCATGATGAATTTGGCAATGATATCGAAGTCGAACCTGTTAGCACAGCGACCGATATTTTTATTGCCACGGCTGCGGTCGCTGATTATCGCACGCGTGATGTCGTGCCGCAAAAGATTAAAAAAACGCAAGATCAGATGTCGCTGGATTTGGTGAAAAATCCTGATATTTTGGCGACCATTGCCGAAGAATTCCCTGAGGTTTTTGTGGTAGGATTTGCGGCAGAAACCCAAGATATCGAAAAATATGCTCGTGGCAAGCTTGAAGCCAAAAACTTAGATATGATTGCCTGTAATGATGTCTCCCGCACCGATATTGGTTTTGGCAGTGATGACAATGCCATGACGGTGTTTTTTAAAGATAAATCAGAAGGGATGACACTAGAAAAAGCCAGTAAAGATAAAATTGCGGAACAATTGGTTGCCTTAATTGGGGAAAATTTGCATTAATCACCCAAAAAAGCTAGGTGCAATCACGCAGCTTTTTTGCATTAACTAAAATGTGTCTTAGGTTGTTTTAGCTATCAGCCGCTAATTAGTTTGGTGCTAAGTATCAGTGATAGTTGCGATTTTAGCGATGGTTAATATCTTTCATCGCTTGACCGGGTAACGCTGATGAACGGCATCAGCGTTTATTTTACTATCCGTTGTAATTGTAAAGCTCTGTCATACAAAGCATTTTTTTTCGTCCCTGTGATATCGCTGGCGAGCTGTGCGGCTTTTTTCAATGACAAATCTTGCAATAGTCGTTTTAACAATTCATCGTGTTGATTATCATTATTCTGTAAGTCACTTGCCCCAGCGACCACCAGTACCATTTCCCCTTTTTGCTGATTGGCATCGCTTGCAACAAACTGTTTTAGTTCACCGAGCGTTGATGGATAAATGGTTTCAAACGTTTTGGTTATCTCACGGCAAAACGTCACTTGTCGATTGTCGCCAAGCACCATAATCATGTCATCGATACACTCAACAATACGATGGGGCGCTTCATAAAAAATCAGCGTAGCGGTTAAGTCCTTGATTTTAGTCAACTCGCTTTGGCGTCCTGCGGTTTTGGCAGGCAAAAAGCCATAAAAATAAAACTTGTCTGAAGGTAATCCTGCGACCGATAAGGCGGCTATGGCAGCACTGGCGCCGACAACCGGTGAGACTTTGATACCGGCTTGGTGACAGGCGCGCACCAGTCGAAAACCAGGGTCGCTAATCAGCGGGGTACCGGCATCACTGATAAGCGCGATACTTTGCCCTGACTGTAATATCTCAATCAGTTTAGGGGTCTGTACTTCGGCATTGTGGTCGTGATAAGCCCAAGTTTTGGTGGGGATGTTAAAGTGGTTGAGCAGTTTGCCCGAGGTACGGGTGTCCTCACAGGCGATGATAGCCACGCTTTTTAGGCAGTCGATGGCGTGGGCGGTCATATCGGTTAAATTACCAATCGGGGTGGCGACGATGTAAAGTGTGCCGTTTTGCTGCATGATTTTCTCAAATTTTGCTAAATATTGGTGGTATTATAAGGTGTTTTCTGCGGAAAAAAGGATTTGTCATGAAAACAATTTGCTTTGCTATTTTAAGTGTAAGTTTAATTTTAACGGCAGAGGCTTGTATGCCACCGATACCTGCAGATGTGTTGGTCGGAAGAATTGCCAGTATCGAAAAAGGCGGTGAATTGCAACGTGAAAGCCAATCCAAGCAAGGTTTTGGCTTAAAATTCACGGATTATCACTGGGCATTTCGCACGTGGCGTCAACGGCTTATTTTGCCATCGGCGCAGCGTTTTGAAGGTGTTTTTGCCATTAGCTCACTAAAACCCAACGATATCGTTGTGGCATTAGCCAGTAATTATGATGGGGGTAAACCGCATAATTATCGCATTGATAGTGTGGCAAAGCTGACTTGTCAAAACAACAAGCTGATTTTACAAAAGCCGTTGGTAATACCGGTCAGTTGGAATCGACAACAGAAACGATGTGGGATTGGTCAAAATTACTCAGGGATTTTGGATGGCTTTATCGACAACAACCAAGCCTATTATTTGGCAAAATTACAGCAAAAATACCCAACTTGTGCCGCTTTAGAAAAAACCTTTGCAACAGTAAAATAACCCAACAATGAAACTCACCGCCCCAAAACAGCGCCAAGGCGACTATTATGAAACCCTCGCCAAACACTACCTTGAAGCGCAAGGTTTAACGTTTTTTGCCAAAAACTGGCACTACAAAAACTTGGGCGAGCTTGATTTGGTGATGCTTGAGCCGACGCAAAAACCTCCTTGCCTCGTCATTGTCGAAGTGCGTCAACGAAAAGCCAGCCAATTTGGCACAAGTTTAGACAGTATCACCCCCGCCAAACAACGTAAAATCGTTAAAACTACCGCCGCTTTTTTACAAGCGCATCCGCAATTTGATAACTTTGACATTCGCTTTGATGTGGTAAGTTATGAAGGCGTTCTAGCTGTAGGACAGGCTGTCATGCCAATGCCTACGTGGATTAAGGACGCTTTTAGCGTAAATTAAGCATTTTGTATAACGTATAAACTTAGCAAAAATTATGCTATGCTACGCAGCAAAATAGTATAATTTTACCCCTCTTTTATTAGGTATTTCCCATGAACGCACAAGATTTAATTACTTTACTACAACCCCATTTTCCGAGTGGCAAAATCGAAGCTGCCAATCAAGGCAACAAATTTGATGTGCGCGTGGTGGATGACAGCTTTGAGGGTAAACGTCCTGTCGCACGTCAACAAGCCGTATTGGGGTTGGTGTCTGATAAATTTGCGTCAGGTGAAATCCATGCACTCAATATCCAAGCGTTGACCTATGCCCAGTGGCATGAGATGCAAGCCAAACAAGCTGCGCAATAAGCCATTTTTAGGAGAAACACATGGATAAATTTTTAATCACGGGTGGCACCCAGGTCAAAGGTGAAGTGGTCATCTCTGGCGCAAAAAATGCCGCGTTGCCCTTGCTTGCGGCAATGATTTTGGCAGAAACCCCCGCCACCCTGCACAATGTACCGACACTCAAAGACGTCAATACCTTGGTCAAATTGATTGCGGGCACGGGTATTACCATTGAAAAGAACGGCGATACGGTGACCTGCGATACCAGTACCATCAATAGCTACTATGCCCCGTATGAGCTAGTCAAAACCATGCGTGCATCGATTTTGGTATTGGGACCGCTGCTTGCGCGCTTTGGGCAGGCTGAAGTGTCGCTGCCCGGTGGCTGCGCAATTGGCTCACGCCCTGTCGACCAACATCTAAAAGCTTTAGAAGCGATGGGAGCGACCATTACCGTTGAAAATGGCTATGTCAAAGCCAAAGCACCCGCTAGCGGTCGGTTAAAAGGCTGTCATTTTACCTTTGATATGGTCACGGTTGGCGGTACGGAAAATACCATCATGGCAGCGGTATTGGCAGAAGGAACCACGCACCTAGAAAACTGTGCGCGTGAACCAGAAGTGGTTGATTTGGCTAATATGCTTGTCAAAATGGGCGCAAAAATTGAAGGCATTGGCACCGCTTATATGACCATTGAAGGCGTTGACAAATTAAATGGCTGTGAGTACTCAGTCGTACCAGACCGTATCGAAACAGGCTCATATCTTGCACTTGCTATGATGACAGGCGGGGAAGTGACGGCAAAAAAAACCGAAGCCAGCTTGATGCAATCTGTGCTTAAAAAATTTGAAGAAATGGGCGCCCAAGTCACTGTTGGCAGCGACTGGATTAATGTCAAAATGGTGGGTCGTCCAAAAGCCGTTGATATCCGCACACTACCACACCCTGCGTTCCCAACTGATATGCAAGCCCAGCTCATGACAGTTTGCTGTATTGCAGAAGGCACTAGTACCATTATTGAAAATATTTTTGAAAATCGCTACATGCATGTCCCTGAGCTGCAACGTATGGGCGCCAATATCAAAGTCGATGGCCATACTGCCGTTGTTCAAGGCGTCGATAAACTCAATGCCGCGCCTGTCATTGCAACCGATTTACGCGCCTCTATGTCATTGGTAATGGCAGCGGTGGCAGCCCAGGGCGAGACCTGTATCGAGCGCATTTACCACATCGACCGTGGTTATGAGTATGTGGAAGATAAACTGCGCGGCTTGGGCGTCACCATTGAGCGGGTAAAAGGCGAATAACAGGTATAAGACAATGATACAAGCAAATGATGCCAATTATAACGGTCTTACCTTAGCGTTATCCAAAGGGCGAATCTTAAAAGATACCTTGCCCCTGCTAAAAAAGGCAGGTATCGAACTACTTGAAGACCCCGAAGAATCACGTAAACTTATTTTTCCGACCACGCATGCTGACGTGCGGATTTTGATTTTACGCGCCAGTGACGTGCCAACCTATGTGGAACATGGGGCGGCAGATTTTGGTGTAGCGGGTAAAGATGTGCTGATGGAGCATGGCTCAAGCAATTTATATGAATTGCTCGACCTACAAATTGCCAAATGCCGTTTGATGACGGCAGGTAAAGTGGGGCTACAATTACCCAGTCGTCGTCTTCGGATTGCCACCAAATATGTCAATGTGACGCGCGCGTTTTTTGCCAGTCGCGGTGAACAAGTCGATGTGATTAAACTCTATGGTTCCATGGAACTTGCGCCCTTGGTGGGCTTGGGTGATTTGATTGTAGATGTGGTCGATACCGGTAATACCTTAAAAGCCAATGGTCTAGAGCCGCGACAAGAGATTTGCCAAGTCTCTTCGCGTTTGATTGTCAATCAGGTCAGTTATAAACGCAAATTTGCCCTGCTTGAGCCCATCATTGAAAGCTTTAAGCAAAGCGTCGCTGATAACACCCAGTAACGGTTCAAAAATCACCATGATGCAGCATCTTTTTGTCTATGGCACGCTAGCGCCCAATCGCGACAACCACAGTATCATGACACCCATCAACAACGGCATTTGGCAACCTGCGACTATTCGTGGGCATTTGATGCCAAATGGCGGCTGGGGCTCAGCGCTCGGATTTCCTGCAGTCATCCCCGATGAACAAGGCGACATGGTAGCGGGATGGGTGTTTTCGTCGGATGATTTACCCAATCATTGGGCGCGGCTAGATGAGTTTGAAGGTGAAGCCTATCAGCGCATTGAGGTAACAGCTATGCTTGATAATGGTGCAAAAATCCAAACCTTTGTGTATGCACTCGACAATCCACAGCATTATTAAAGCTGGCTATGCCGATTAAAACATGGAAGATGAAAACATTGAAAATCAAGACATTGAAGATTAAAACAAGACGTTATTAAGACGTCTTTTTTTAAATGGGCGAATTTTAACTGGGCGAAAACTGAAAGTCGTGATGAGTTGGCTCAGTTTAGCCGATTTTGATGCGCCAATTTTGATGGGTTGATGAAGCTGGGCAGGCTAAAAAGCCGCTTTCATCCATGAAGAAATTTGTTATGCTATGTGTTAGTCATTTTTTATTGTTAGGGGAATACCATGCGATTGTTAAATAGCCAACAAGCGAGTTTTGAGCAGGAATTGACAGAGCTGCTTGCTTTTGAAACGGTAAATGATCCAGCGCTACTGGCTACGGTCGATGATATTATCGCGCAAGTGCGTCAGGGTGGGGATGAGGTGGTGTTAAAGCTGACCCAACAGTTTGACAACCATCCTGCCAAAACTTTTGCTGAGCTAGAGATTTCACAAGAAAAGCTCAAACAAGCATTTGATGGGTTAAACCCTACAATCAAGCAAGCGCTTGAACTGGCGGCACAGCGCGTCACATCTTTTCACGAGCGCCAACGGCAAGAAAGCTGGACGTATCAAGATGCGCTAGGCAATACGCTTGGACAACAAGTTACGCCACTCGATAAAGTGGGTATTTATGTGCCAGGTGGGCTGGCAAGTTATCCATCCAGCGTCTTGATGAATGCGTTACCCGCCAAAGTGGCAGGGGTCGGGCAAATTATCATGGTGGTGCCTGCCCCGCATGGTGAACTAAATCCCTTGGTATTGGCGGCCGCTTATTTGGCGGGTGTGGATAAAGTCTTTACCATTGGGGGCGCGCAAGCGGTGGCAGCATTGGCTTACGGCACTAACACCATTCCGCAAGTCGATAAAATCACAGGACCTGGCAACAAATACGTGGCAGCCGCCAAACGCGCCGTGTTTGGGCAAGTGGGCATTGATATGATTGCAGGTCCCTCGGAAGTACTGGTATATGCCGAAGGTGTAGCAAATGATAAAGCTGATTGGTTAGCCATGGATTTATTGTCGCAAGCTGAGCATGACACCGTTGCGCAAGCGATTTTTGTCACCCCATCTGAGCCATTACTCAAAAAAGTTGCGCAGGAAATCGAAAAAGCCTTAGCAGATTTGCCAAAAGCTGAAATTGCTAAAGCGGCGATTGCCAACCGTGGCGCGCTGATTTTGGTGAAAGACCGAGCAGAGGGTATTGAGGTTATTAACCGCATTGCGCCGGAGCATTTGGAATTGTCGGTAGATGACCCAGAAGCGATGGTCAAAGATGTCCGCCATGCGGGCGCTATCTTTATGGGGCGCTATACCCCTGAAGCGATTGGCGATTATTGCGCTGGCCCTAATCACGTGTTGCCAACATCAGGTACCGCACGCTTTAGTTCACCGCTCGGGGTATATGATTTTCAAAAGAAATCTTCGATTATTTATTGTAGCGAGCAAGGTAGTCAAACGCTGGCAAAAACTGCCGATATATTGGCGGTGGAAGAAAATTTGGATGCCCACGCGCGTTCAGCCCGCTACCGTGTGAAATAGGCTCAAACGCGCCTGTGGCAATTCAACAGCTTATGGCAATTGAACAGGGCATTTAACTCCTTTAACTCATTTTAACGGGGAAGTTAACGCGGTTTTGTCAATACATCTAGGCGTAGCTGTTCTTCAGGCGTAAACATCGTCTGCTGTAACGCCACAATTTGTTGCTGGGCTTGCGACACATTACCCAATTTGCCCAGTATTTGATTAGACTGTGTCTGATAAGTTGCCACACGCTGCGCAAATTGCGCTTCAGATTGGTCAAGCTGCTCAAGCCGTTTGACCGCTTCAGGGGAGACATATTGACTACGCATGGCATTGATTTGGCTTTGCGTTGCCCCTTGCTGCTGCATTTGCTGCGTTTGCGCCAATAACTTGTCAATATTGCGCTGCTCGGTTAGCTTTGTCTGTAGATTTGGGTCTTTAACACTGGCGATATAGGCAGTTTGTGCCTTATCAATGATGGCTTGGCGCTGGTCATTGCTCAGTTGCGCGTTTTGGTTGGCTTCGACGACCGTCATGTTGTAGTCATTAAGGGCTTGTTCATCCCCAAAAAACGCTTCGCGGGTTTTGACGTCAAAATAACGGGCTTGCAGCTGTTGTACTGCGCGTAATTGATTCTTAATGGCAGATAAATCTAATGCACTGACGTTGGGATTGGGATGTGCTTTAGGCTTATCTAGCTGGCTGACAGCAGTCAAATAGGTTAGATAATTTTGAAAAATGTTAACCGCTTGGCTTGCGGCAGGCTCAGGCGTATGTTCACGAATATAGGCAATCACCCGTTGTTCAATCTGGCTTAACGGCTCTTCCCCTTGTGCTGACAAAAAATAATCAAACAGTCGGCGCAAACCTGCGGTCACGACCAATTGCTTATTTTCATCGATAATAATTTCGCCATCGACTTGGGTGCCTTGTAGTGATTTGGGCAGCGATGTGAGCAAGGGGTTAGCGTTCGCGCTGACGGAGGATGCATTGGCGAGTGTTACGGTTTGATTGGATGGCAATACACCAGATGGCATCGTACTGGCAGCATCATGCGGCAAAGTATTGGCTGTTTTGACAGCGTCCTTAGGTTTTAACCACAGTATGCAGGCTATCAATAATGCGATGATACCACTGGCTAATACGATTATTAGCCAGGTTATCGATCGTTGGTTTGTGTCAGGGTTGTTTGAAGGAACCATAGGCATAAGCTTACAACGATTGACTTTTTAAGCGATTGACTTGGTTGCGATAGACAGTCAATGGATTGGTGTCTAGCAAACTGACAATGCCAAACACCTGATTCACTGAATCCATATGATTCATTTTATAGTTATCACGAATCACTTCACCGAGACGACTTGAACAGGGTGAGACAAGACCATCATTGGCTTCGCCATTGAATGATAAACCCGTCAACCCCAACACCGTATCAGACGGATCGACAAGCATGGTCATAGTTTGGGCGCCACTAAGTGAGTAGTAACGCACATTATTGACCACCGTGTCTTTTGGGTATCCACAATAACTGGTCGGCATGGCTGCAGGGAATTTTTGGTTAAATTTGGCTGCGTAATTGGTGGTGAGTGAATTGACGGCTGCCCAGCCATCTTGCTGCTGCAGTTGATTGAGTGGCACGCCAGATCCGATGTCCATCACACCGCCCACCAATTCAAAAAACTTGATTGCCATTAAAGAGGCGGTATTAAATTCGCCAGCGGGTAAGCCATCAGCCGCACTGCCTTCAGTCACCATTTTGACTGTCCAATCCGCCATTTTTGAGCCTTGCTCAGGGCTGGAAATCGCCGTCACAGAGGATACTAGCGATGGCGCAACCCCCGCCACATAGCGAATATCAATCCCGCCTTGGCTATGACCCATTAAGTTAACCTTCGGGCTGCCGGTGATGGCAATGATGGTTTTGACCTGTTGGAGTAGCTGCTCACCGCGCACTTCGGTGTCATTGACACTTGATGTCTTGGTCACATACACACTCGCGCCATTTTTGGTGAGATCTTGAGGAATGCCATTAAAATAATCGACCAAACCAAACAGTTTGTTCCAGCCACCAAGCCCATGAGCAAGTACGATAGGGTATTTGGTTTTTGCATAATCTGAGGTGGCGCTCAGGGAAGTGACTGCGACACAGCCAGTGGCATTGGCACAGTTGTAATAGCTTGAGGCATAAGAAGACGCAGAAAACGCGATGGAAGAAAAAAGCAATCCTTTGGCGGCACGGCGCATAAAGCGATGATGTGACATATACTGATCCTTGTAAAGTCATAATGAAGTTTCGCTGTCCTATGGACTAATTTAACCTAAATCAACAATTTATGAATCAAATAAAATGACTGATCAGTATATTTTTTGGCAAAGTCAGTTGATGCAGTATGCAGGTAAGGTTTAGGTAAAGTTAAAGACCAAGTGATGTATTGGCACAATTGGCGTGCTATCTACAAAAGCAGACACAAATTATCATTGATTTTCTGCTATGATTTGCTAAGGTAACGGCTGATTTTTCGTTTTTGCTGTTTGTTGATTTTTTGACCCTCATAACAAGAGAATAACTGACCCACTATGTTAGAACTACTATCTGACCCGTCAGCGTGGTTAAGCCTTGCGACGCTCGTCATTCTTGAGATTGTTTTAGGTATTGATAATCTTGTCTTTATTGCCATCTTAGCCAATAAACTCCCGCCGCACCAGCGCGCTAAAGCCCGTAATCTAGGTCTAGGTCTAGCACTACTCATGCGATTGGTGCTCTTATCCATGATTTCATGGCTCATTACCTTAACCGATCCTGTGCTCACCTTGGGAAGTTTTGATTTATCGGTTCGCGATATTATTTTATTGGTAGGCGGGGTGTTCTTGCTGTTTAAAGCAACCACTGAGCTGCATGAGCGGCTAGAAGGAAAACCTGAACATACCAACCAAAGCAAAGTGCAAGCTGGGTTTATGGCGGTTGTCGCACAGATTGTGATTTTGGACGCAGTGTTCTCGTTTGACGCGGTGATTACCGCCGTAGGCATGGCAAAACACCTTGAAATCATGATGGCGGCAGTGATCATTGCCATGGTATTGATGGTGGCTGCTTCCAAAGCCTTGACGGAGTTTGTCGGTCGTCACCCGACTGTGGTGATTTTATGCTTAAGTTTCCTACTGATGATTGGCTTTAGTTTAATTGTCGAAGGACTAGGCTTTCATATGCCAAAAGGTTACTTGTACGCGGCGATTGCGTTCTCAATTTTGATTGAAGTGTTTAACCAAGTAGCCAAACGCAATAAAACCAAATATGAAAATCAAATTCCGATTCGTGACCGTACCGCCGATGCGATTTTACGCTTAATGGGTGGTAAAACCGAAGAAGCGGTTACCCCAGAGAATAATTCAGAACATTTTGATTTTGATAGTATGCCATTTGCACAAGAAGAGCGTTATATGATTAGTGGCGTACTAGCGCTTAATGAGCGCGATGTACATACCATCATGACGCCGCGCAATGATATCTCTTGGGTCAATATCAACGGTAGCCGCGAAGAAATGCGCGCGCAATTGCTTGATACGCCGCATAGTTTGTTCCCTGTGTGCCGAGATACCATTGATAAAGTGCTTGGGGTAGTACGCGCCAAAGACTTTTTGGATTTGCTCGATAACAATGTCGCAGATATTGAAACCGCCATTAAACCCTTACTTAACAAGCAGCAGCCTGTGTTTGTGTCAGAGAGCATTGACAATCTAAAACTGCTCAATATGCTCAAAAAAGCCAAAGGTAATTTGGCAATGGTGATTGATGAATACGGTCAAGTCGCAGGATTAGTGACACCGCTTGATGTGCTAGAGGCGATTGCAGGTGAGTTCCCTGATGAAGATGAAACCTTAGAAATTATCCCCTATGACGATTATTGGATTGTGAATGGCACAGCAAGTTTGCACCAACTACGTTTGGAGCTTGACGATCCAGATTTTCTACTCGATGCCGATCAGTTCACCATTGGCGGGTATTTGATTTCGCAGCTGACCGATGCCCCAAAAGTCAATCAAACCATTGATATCGGTGCCTATAAGTTTACCATTCTAGAAACTTCAACATCGCGCATTTTGAAATTAAAAGTTGAACGTGAAGCCCCGATGGTGGCAACGGTTTAAATCACTGATTGGGTATAAAAGAAGGGGTAATTAACCCCTTTTTTTTGTATGACTTTTTTAGGGATATAACAATTAAGGAATTTTCTAGTTTTGGTTTTTAGGGTTATTTTTTCGCGGCAAAAAAACGCTGTAGCCCCGCCAATACCAAGTCTTGCCGAATTTCCACACTGGCTGATAGGTGCGGCTCAAAAGTATGGGCATCACCGCCTGTCATGGTGATTTCAAATTGTGGGTAGCGATGAATGGTTTCATTGATGGCCCCGACAATGGATAACATAATACCATGATGCACCGCGTCTTGGGTATTGGTGCCTGAATCTATACTATCAAAAGTGCCATCAATAATACTAATCTGGCGCGTTCCTGAGAATAGCGACTCGCGCTGCAAATAGATACTGGGGAAAATATAGCCCCCCAAATGATGACCCTGATCGACCAAATCAATGGTAACGGCAGTGCCGCAGCCAATCACGCATTGTTTTTTGCTAGGCTCAATGATACCGAGCATTTGTAGCCAGCGGTCAACGCCAAGTTGGGCGGGGTTATAGTCGCTCGACATCAGCGCGTGCTTGGCATGGACTTGGGCAAATTCAAACGGTTTTTGCAATCGCTCTAGGCTTTCTGCAACGTGATTATTGACGGCTTGTCCGAGCACGGATGACACCCCGATAAAATCAGGATTGAGTCGTTCAAGCCGAAAGGTCAACCCTTTGAGCAATTCGGCAGGCGCTTGCAAATGCTGCTCAGCGGCATGATCGAGCACTTGACCGCTATCGTCCGTGAGCCAATATTTTAAGCGGGTATTACCCAAGTCTAGCCAAAGTTTTGTCATAAATAATAGCCTTTGAATGGGATGCTTTATTTGTGTTTATTTGCCTGCAACGATGAAACGGCTGAATCCAAAACTTGAATGGTGCCTGTCCAAATCGTTTGTGTGCTGCCATCTGCTTGCTCAATCAATAGACAGCCTTGCGCATCGATACCTACTGCAATGCCTGTTATTGATTGCTCAGATAAGGCGTTATAAATTTGCAAATGCTTGTTGTTTAATACGTCTTTTTGGGAAAAATCATGGATAAATTGCTCGCTTGCTTCAGCCGCTTGCAGCTGATTAAATTGCCCAATCGCACTAGCTATGGCATCGGTAACAGGCTGATAAAATTCACGGGGCTGTAAGCGCTGCGCTGTCAAATCTTGCAGGCTTATCGCTTGGTAGTTTAAGCCTTCTTGGGTTTGCTCGGTCAGCACAGGGGCATGGGCAATATTGACCCCCACACCGACAACGACCCCTAGCATGTGACCTGCGACATTGACAGGCTCTATCAAAATACCCGAGAGTTTTTGAAATTGGTCAGGTAGGTTGTCTTGTGGTTGATAAAAACCCACATCGTTCACCCATTTGACGCCAATGGTTGGCAAATGCTTTGCCAGTCTTGTTTGATTGATGTGTTCTATGATAGGTATTTGACTGAGCTGATAACCCACGCACAGTGACAAGCGACCATCTAATCGATAAGATAAGCAAAGATTTTGCGGCAATGCATAGGCTTGTGTCGGCACATACAGCGATAAATAAACATTGCCTAGCGGTGATTGCCATGTTCTGCCATGTTGACCACGTCCGCCTGATTGGGTATCAGCAGTGAGTAAATGGGGTCGGCTAAAATGCGGTCGGTTATGGTCGGTGGGCGACTGCGCTTGATAGCTTAGCACCATCCACTCAATCAGCTGGCTGTTGGTTGAGTGGGTGCTGGCTAAATGGGTATGGCAAAGCGAATCAATTCTCATGGGGATGGTTACATAGGGTTGGGTTCATAAGCTTAGGCACAATGTTACAAACGACAAAAAGATAAGTTTGCTATACTAACGCTATTTTTAATCAAAGGAAATGCAAAAAATGATGTATCTGTGGTTTTTGCTGGCGGGGGCATTTGCTGGCACTTGTGCGGGTCTGTTTGGTGTCGGTGGCGGATTGATTATCGTACCTGTGCTGATGGCGATTTTTAAAGCGTATGGCTATCCAAGCGATGTCATTACCCATTTGGCGGTAGGGACATCGCTTGCCACGATTGTGGTGACATCGATAAGCTCCATGCAATCGCACAATAAGCGCGGTGGCGTGCGCTGGGATGTATGGCGCAATATGTCAATTGGCTTGGTGGTTGGTAGTTTTGTTGGTGCTTATATCGCAGATTTATTGCATGGTAAGGTCTTGGCGTTTTTGATTGCTGGCATGGCGCTGTTTATGGGGCTAAAAATGCTTTTGGCTAAAAAATCGGAAGTTATCGCGACCACTCACTTGCCATCTGCGCCTGTACAAACAGGAGTGGGCGGGTTCATTGGGGCAGCATCGGCGATTTTTGGTATTGGCGGTGGCAGTTTTACCGTACCGTTTTTGAGCCGTTTTGGTTTGACCATGCAACAAGCGGTGGGTACGTCAGCAGCCTGTGGCTTACCGATTGCCATTGCGGGGGCGCTCGGGTTTATGTTTTTTGGTAAAGATGTACAGGGCTTGCCCGCTGAGGCGATTGGCTTTGTGCATATCACTGCGTTTTTGTGTATTTCAGTGATGAGTTATTTATTTGCCAAAGTGGGGGCAAAATTGGCGCACCAATTGCCTGCCAACACCTTAAAACGCATGTTTGGTGGTCTGCTGCTGATTGTGGGAGCAAAAATGATGCTGAATGTACTCGGGGTTAATTTATTGTAAAAAAACAAAAAATTAATGTTCTAGCATTTTATGAGAATGAGTGTTTATCACTCATTCTCAATCATATGCCCCATGCGCTCTTTTTTGGTGTTGAGATAGGCCTCATTGTGCGGGTTGACACCCACCAACAGCGGTACGCGCGCTACCACTTCAATACCAATATCATTGAGATACTCAATTTTGTTGGGATTGTTGGTTATCAGCTTTACCTTATCCACACCGACATGCTCAAGCATCGGCTTGCACATCTCATAGGTGCGAGCATCGGCAGGTAAATCGAGCAGCAAATTGGCATCAAGCGTATCATGTCCTTGGTCTTGCAATGCGTAAGCACGGATTTTATTGGTCAGTCCAATCCCGCGCCCTTCTTGGCGCAAATATAAAATCGCTCCGCAGCCGCCATCTTTAGCATAAGATTGAATCATCTGCATGGTGGCATTGAGCTGAGGTCCGCAGTCGCATTTAAGCGAACTAAAGGCATCCCCTGTCAAACATTCGCTATGAATACGTACCAATGGGATTTTGGATTTATCGGCCGTGGGCAAGCCTGCCGTCAGCATGACGTGTTCATGTTTGCGATTGCCAAGCGCATCGCGTGCCGTGTCGTCCGTATCTTCAAACACATGAATATCAAATAGCCCATGCGCTGTTGGTAAGGTTGCTTGCGTGATAAATTGATACGACACCCACTACTCCAAAAAATGACCAACTGACCCAAACAACTGAACCAAGTCGGTAAACCCAAAAATAAAAGTGCCCTTTACATGAAGGCATTGATTAAAATATCAAGAAGGATAGCGTCATTACGCATCTTATCAATAAGCCGCAAGCTAGGCTTGCATGCTATCTGAGGTAACTTTTTTGTCAAAATTTATCAAAAATTCAAGGCGCTAAGCTAAACTTTATAGAAGCTATAAGATACAATCTAAAATAGCGAGGTTTGATGTTTAATCAACAAAAAAATGCTATTATGCCACATTCATGCGCCACATTGGCAATTCAAAGCTGGTAATACTAGCTTAGCCACCTAGATTTTCAAGCGCCCAACGCTTTGGCAGTCTGTCAACTTTGTGCCCGTATCTTGTGCCAATTTTGTGCCAACAATAAGGTGTTAATAGTCATTGTGCGTTTTACCATTTATTTTTTTCACCTGTGTTAACAAGGCTCATCGAGTGCCTGTAAGCAATGAAAAGTGTCAGCCAAGATATGTCAAAAACTAAAATAGCTAACCAAAACTACTCATTAAAAAACTTTGATACCATCCCTATGCTAAAGCCGCATACGCCGCTGCTCGATGGGGTGGACAGTCCTGCTGACCTAAAAAAAATGAGTACCGCGCAATTGCAGCAATTAGCCGATGAACTGCGCGAGTTTTTGCTGTATACAACGGGCGTCAGCGGCGGGCATTTTGGTTCTAACCTTGGCGTCGTTGAGCTGACCATTGCACTGCATTATGTCTTTAACTCACCCAAAGACCAAATTGTCTGGGACGTAGGGCACCAAGCCTATCCCCACAAAATTTTAACGGGTCGCCGTGACAAGCTTACCACCATTCGTAGCCAACATGGGCTGACCGCTTTCCCTGAGCGTCATGAGTCTGAGTATGATACTTTTGGCGTTGGGCATTCATCGACGGCGATTTCTGCAGGGCTGGGCATGTCGCTTGCTATGCGCTATTTAGGCAAACATGACAAAGTGGTTAGCATCGTCGGTGATGGTGCTATGACAGGCGGCATGGCGTTTGAAGCGATGAATGACGCGGTGCAGCAAAATGCCGATTTGATTGTGGTGCTCAACGATAATGACATGTCAATCTCACAGGCAACGGGCGGATTTTCTAAACATTTAGCCACCCTTTGGCAGCGTGGTTTGGCAGTCGATATCGATAAAAATGGCGATGCGATTTTTACCAAGCGCGTCATCTCCAGTGAAGACCGCCGTATTCGTCATTATTTGCACATGGCAAACGAAGCTTTAGATGACTGGACCTCGCGCCTGCCCAATAAAATTGTCGAAAAATTGGCAGAAAAAGGTATTCCAAAACCCTCTCAGTTAGAGACATTACCTGAGAAAATCGCCAATAAACTCATTGATGAAGTGTTCCCTGAAAACTTGTTTAAAGCCATCGGTTTTCATTATTTTGGACCGTTTGACGGGCATGATGTTGCCAAATTGACTCAAGTATTTGAACGGGTCAAGCAGTTGAAAGGTGCGGTGCTTGTCCATGTGCATACGGTGAAAGGTAAAGGCTTTTTACCGGCAGAATGTGACCCGATTACTTATCATGCCATTACCAAACTTAAGAAAATCAACCCAGCGCAAGAAAAATCTGTGCCAGTTGACAGCCAAAAGCCCGTAGCTACTGTAGCCACCCCCGCCAAAAAATACTCGCAAGTGTTTGGCGAGTTTATCTGCGATAAAGCCGCCACAGACAAACAACTGATGGCAATCACCCCTGCGATGGCTGAAGGCTCAGGCATGACCGAATTTGCCAAGCGCTTTGCCAGCCAATTTTTTGATGTGGCGATTGCCGAGCAACATGCAGTGACGCTAGCGGGTGGTATGGCAACCCAAGGCGTCAAACCGATTGTCGCGATTTACTCCACATTTTTACAACGTGGCTATGACCAACTGATTCACGATGTGGCTTTGCAAAATCTCAACGTGATGTTCGCCATTGACCGTGCGGGCTTGGTCGGTGAAGACGGTGCGACTCATGCGGGGGTGTTTGATATCGCCTTTATGCGAACTGTGCCCAATATGGTGATTGCTTGTCCCAAAGATGAGAATGAGTGTTATAACTTACTTAATACTTGTTATGAGCATATTGGACCCTCTGCGGTGCGTTATCCACGTGGTAATGGCATTGGGGCAGAAATTGATAAAAACCAAGCGATTTATCCAATCGGTAAGGCAGCGCTTGAGCAGACTATCGAAGCCACTGGAGCAGATACGAGCAACGTGACGAAAAAAGTTGCGGTGCTTGCTTTTGGTACCATGGTAAAGACGGCGGTCACGGCGTGTCAAAACTTAGCCGAAACTTACCCAACGACGACGTTTTTTGTTTATAATATGCGGTTTGTTAAACCGTTAGACAGCGAATTACTGGATACTCTATTGGCGCAAAACTGCTCCATTGTTACCCTTGAAGAACACCAAATCATGGGCGGTGCCGGTAGTGCGGTCAATGAATACCTCGTTGCCCAAGCAGCAAAAACAAGCCAAACCTTGCCAACGCTACTTAATATCGGTATCCCCGATAAATATATCGCGCATGGCAGCCCTGAGCAGCAATTAGCCGATTGTGGGCTAGATGTCGCGGGTGTGGTCAAACAGATGCAAACGATTTTGTCATAAATTTTAGATTTTTATCCTTCAACAAAAGGTCAATTATGGAACCGATGGTCGTCATGGCAGCCCGCGCTGCACAAAAAGTAGGTCAAGAGATTTTAAATGCACACAACAATCGTCACAAGCTAGAGTTCACGATTGAAAGCAAAGGCTTAGATGGTTTGGTGACCCAAATCGACCGTTACAGCGAAGAATTATTGATCGCGATGCTCAAAGAAAGCTACCCAACCCACTCGTTTTTGGGCGAAGAATTTGGGCTACAAGAAGGCAAGGGCAATGATAAAGACTGGTGCTGGGTCATTGATCCATTAGATGGTACCCACAACTTTATTCATGGTTTGCCGCATTTTTGTGTCTCAATCGGTGTGCAAAAAAATGGCGTCACCGAACACGGCATCATCTATGACCCAGTGCGTGATGAGATGTTCTCAGCCAGTCGTGGTAAAGGCGCGCGTCTCAACCAGCGCCGTATCAGCGTCAGTGAGCATAAAACCATTGATGGCGGTTTTTTTACCACAGGTCATCCGCTTGAGCGTAACCGCGCGGAAGGTAAAGTATCGTATGCCAAAGAGCATTTTGAAAGCTTACAAAAAATCTGCGAACAAGGCGGTCAAGTGCGCCGTGTGGGTTCAGCCACGTTAGATTTGGCATATGTAGCAGCAGGACGGTTTGATGGTTATTTTGAAATGTCTATCAAACCTTGGGATATCTGCGCCGGTGAATTGATTGTCACTGAAGCGCGCGGTACTGTGGTTGACCATACAGGCGCACACAATGCGATGCAAACAGGTTCTATCTTTGCGGCAAATATCAAACTGTTAAAACCATTGATGCAAACCGTGGTGCCAGTTTGGGGCAGTGCCGTTAAAGGCTGATGCTGTTGTGACACTAAAAACGCGCTAATCCATAGCGCGTTTTTTATTTCATAATCAATTCGTAAAAAAATAGGTTAAGCTAAAGAGAATAAGCTAAAGCGGCTAAATAAAAACGGCAATCAATATTCACTGATTGCCGTCCTCGTTCTATATGCTGTTTTTTAGCATCTTGTTTATAGCATCTTATTTATAGCATCTTGTTTATAGTATCTTGCTAAAAATCCCCTAACTGGCGTATATTAGAAGGGCTATCTTTCAAGATATTGTAGTTTATTGGGTACGCCATCCCATTCTTTGGCATCGGGTAGTGGGTCATGCATGGCTGAGATGTTTGGCCATTTTTCGGCGAGTTCTGCATTCAGTTCGATGTATATTTCTTGACCTTTTGGCACTTCATCTTCAGAAAAAATCGCATTGGCAGGACATTCTGGCTCACACAGCGCACAGTCAATACATTCATCAGGATGGATGACCAAAAAATTCGGACCTTCATAGAAACAGTCCACAGGACAGACTTCAACGCAGTCAGTATATTTACAACGAACACAGTTATCAGTAACGACGAAAGTCATGGCGGTGGCTACCTTTTTTTAGTTGCACAAATGTTAAAAGCATAAAAAATACAATCGTATTATTTTAGCGCGTTACGCTTTTTTTAACAATTCCTTTAATGAATAAATAAATTCTAACGCCTGTTTCGGCGTCAGCTCGTCAGGGTTTAGGGCGTTTAGTTGTTGAGTAAGTTTATATTCATCAGCCTTCAACGTTTGATAGTCAGCCGCGGCACTCTGCAAATCCAGACCCATTTGTTTCTCGTCTTTTGGTGGATAGGGTAAAGAATTGTTGGGCAAGCTTTTTTGTTCGCTTTGGTTATCCAAATAATATTGCGCTTGGGCTAATAAATCTTGCGGCAAACCTGCCATTTTGGCGACATGCAGTCCAAAACTGCGATGCGTTGCCCCGGGTGCGATTTTATGCAATAGCAGTAACTGTCCATTGATTTCTTGGGTGACAAGGTGCTGATTAAACATTTTGGGGTGGCGCTCAGCCAGTTCAGTGAGCTCAAAATAATGGGTAGCAAATAGGGTCAAACAGCCGATTTTTTCTGCTAAATAATTCACGCACGCATGCGCAATCGCTAGACCATCTTGGGTGCTGGTGCCACGACCGACTTCATCCATGAGTACCAATGAGTTGGCATTGGCTTGGTTCATGATATTGGCGGTTTCAATCATCTCGACCATAAAGGTTGATTTACCACTTGCCAAGTCATCTGCCGAGCCAATGCGGGTAAAAATCCGCTCAATACGACCGAGCGTCACCGACTGCGCAGGGACATACGCGCCACAACAAGCAAGTAGTACGATAAGAGCGGTTTGACGCATGTAAGTGGACTTACCGCCCATATTGGGTCCTGTGATGAGCATCAAGCGTTCAAGTTGGGTGGCTGTTCCCATGACACAGTCATTGGCGACAAATGGGTCAAGCGATGCCGTCTGATGGTGAGCTTGACGCTGTTGACCTGCTTCAACCACGATATGGCGTCCGCCTTGGATATGGAGGCTTGCGGTATCATCAGTGGTATTAAACAACGGGCGGCACCAGTTTTTACTATGAGTAGAACGATTCTGCAAACGCGTTAGACTGACCCAGTTGGCAAGTACGTCCAAATACCCAATCGCTTTGGCAAGGCGCTGCAGCTCGCCAAGCTGCGACTTGAGCTGATGGAGCAGATTTTCATAGATACGTTTTTCAAGGGTCAACGCTTGCCCTTGAGCCGATAAATAGGATTCTTCAATGGTTTTGAGCGCTGGCGTGATAAAGCGTTCGGCATTTTTGAGCGTTTGACGGCGAGTAAAATATTCAGGCGCGTTCTTGGCTTGTAGCGCGCTGAGTTCAAAATAAAATCCGCTCACTTTATTAAAGCCCACTTTGAGCATGGGCAGGTTGTTTTTTTGCCGCTCTTGCACCGCCAATGCTTCCAAAGTTTGCTCGATATTGCCATGCAGATTCTGCAATTCATCAAGCTGTGGGTCATAGCCCTTTTTTATCATGCCGCCATCACGGATGTGGGCGGGCGGCTCATCGACAATCGCTTGCTCTAGCAAGGCATGGATATTGGCAAAACTATCAGTTAAGGCTAAGTCAGGTAGCTGTTTGCTGAGCATGGCAAGCAAAGGTGTATCAGCACTTAGCGTCGTTATGTTGTTAAAATCAAAATATTGCTGCAACTGCTTTGACAACGCTAACGCTTGCGCCAAGCTCAGACGCAATTTTAGCAAATCGGTCGGTTTTGCTGAACCCAAGCCAATGCGTCCCCCAATGCGTTCGATATCGCTGATTTCGCTTAATGTTTGTTTAAGCAATTCAAACGCTGCTATCGGCAATTGCATCAGTTGTTCAACCGCATCAAGCCTGCGGTTAATCAGGGTGACATTGCGTAGCGGTCGGCGCAAATGATGCACTAAAGCGCGTTTGCCCATCGGCGTTTGGCAATGATCAATCACCGATAACAGCGAAATACCCGATGCCAACACGGGTTTAAAAATTTCCAAATTTTGCTGACTGATGGTATCAAGCTGCAAAAAATCGCCGTTATGCTCGAGCTGTAGGCTACGAATATGGCGTAAATCAGCTTGCTGTGTCTGTTTGCCGTAATGCAGTACAACCGATGCCGATGAGATGGCAAGCGGTTTTTGCTCAATGCCAAACCCTGCCAGCGTGGTGACGCTTAGATGCTGGGTCAGATGTTCAAGGGCGTTATTGGGCAGAAAATAACTGTGCGGCTGTGACAAAATCGGCGGCAGACTAGCTGTTGGACTATTTGCGCTCAGACAATCCTGCAAAAAATGTTGCCATGCCTCAGACAGCTGTTCATCTATCAGCACTTCACTGGGATCAAAGCGGGCGAGCGCGTTAGCAAGCTCGCTTTGTAGTGCAGTATGGCTGTCGCAGTTAAGCTCAGTGACGCGAATTTGCCCTTGTGCCAAATCCAGCTGTGCCAATCCCACCGACATTTGCTGTTTGGCAAAGCTGATCGCGACGACCGTTGGCGTTTGTCCTTGGGTGATAAGGCTATCATCGGTCAGCGTCCCTGCGGTCAAGGTACGGACGACTTTACGCTCCATAATCTTAGCGGCATTGGCTTTTGTTTTGCTGGTTTTTTTTGCTATGCTTTTGGCTGCAGTGTCTTTTGCTACAATGTTTTCTTCAGGCTCGTCTTCAGTCTTTTCTTCTTCAACTTGTTCACAGACCAGCACGGTTTGCCCGGCATTAATCAGCCGAGCAATATAGCCGTCTGCCGAATGAAACGGCACGCCTGCCATCGGGATGGTATTGCCCTGTTTATCATTGCCACGTCGGGTCAAGGTGATGCCCAAAATATCGGCAGCAAGCTTGGCATCATCAAAAAATAGCTCATAGAAATCGCCCATCCGGTACAGCACCAAGGCATGGGGATAATCCGCTTTTAGGGTGAGATATTGCTGCATCATGGGGGTATGATCGTCAAGATTGTGAGGCATGGTCTGGGTCATAATGGTTAAACGTTATGAAGTTAAGCAACAGGTGCGTTTGTCGCACCATGTTGGGTGTGTGAGGTTGGTTAAGGCTGGGATGCACAAATGCGCGTTAGTTCCAGCCTATTTTTTAGAGCTTATTTACCAACTTATTTAAAAGCTTAAAGCGATGCGATTTTTGAGATCCAATGCTGTTTTTCATCATCATCTATAAAAGACGCGTTAAAGCTGTTGATTGCCAATTGTTTGATATCGTCATTTGATAGCGCTAACGCTTGCTCAATAGCGACAAAGTTGTCATTCATATAGCCACCAAAGTACGCCGGGTCATCTGAGTTCACCGTCACGCACACACCTTGGTGCAGCATGGTTTTGATATTGTGCTCGCCCATGTCTTGCACCACTTTTAGTTTAAGATTACTTAACGGACACACCGTTAACGGCATTTGCTCCGCTATCAAGCGTTGCATGAGTTTATCATCTTCAGCCGAACGCACACCGTGATCGATACGATTGACCTTGAGCAAATCCAACGCTTGCCAAACATACGCGGGATCGCCTTCTTCGCCCGCATGCGCAACCGTCAAAAACCCAAGCGCTCGCGCTTTGGCAAATACCCGTTCAAACTTGGCTGGTGGATTGCCCACTTCGCTAGAGTCAAGCCCCACGCCAATGATATTATCTTTAAATGGCAAGGCCTGCTCAAGGGTGGCAAACGCGCTGTCTTCGCTCAAATGACGCAAAAAACACAAGATCCAATGCGAGGTGATACCCATTTTTGCTTTGGCATCTAAGCTGGCTTGATAAAGCCCTTGAAAACAGGTGGCAAAATCCACGCCCCGCTCAGTATGGGTCTGTGGGTCAAAGAAAATCTCCGTATGCACCACATTATCAGCCTGGCATTTTTCAAAATACGCCCACGCTAAATCATAAAAATCCTGCTGTTTCACCAAAACGTTTGCGCCGGCATAGTAGATATCCAAAAATGATTGTAAATTATGAAAATTGTAGGCATTTTTGACGTCTTCAATGGTTTGGTAGGGTATATCGATTTGGTTGCGTTTAGCGATGGCAAACATGAGCTCCGGCTCAAACGTGCCTTCGATATGCACGTGTAGTTCGGCTTTGGGTAATTGATGAATCAGTTGTTGTGGCGTCAATGAGGCAGTCATAGCAAACTCGATAGCATAATGGCAAAGATGGCGTTAAAATCTTCCAAGAAAATTTCAACAATGAAAATCTCGAAAATAAAGCTCAATTATGGGGATGGATTCATAAAGATAAAGGTAATACAGGCGAGCGGTTCAAACTCACAGGCTGTCATAACCTTGTATCTAAAAAAAGCAAACCCATATATAATAGCAAAATTTATTTTGAACACCTTTATTAACCGTCATCGTATTAAAAGTCATTGCACTTATTGATTTGAGCACTTTAGGAAAATCCTCGTATGTTAGGCAAAATGATAGGCAAGGTTATCGGCACCAAAAACGACCGTGAGCTTAAGCGAATGCGTAAGTTGGTCGACAAAATCAACGCCTTAGAACCCAAAATCCAGCCCCTCTCTGACGAAGCATTAAAACAGAAAACTGCGGAATTTAAAACCCAGTTTGAGCAGGGTACTAGCCTAGATACCATTTTACCTGAAGCCTTTGCGGTCTGTCGTGAAGCCTCAAGACGTGTCCTTGGCATGCGTCACTACGATGTACAGCTCATCGGCGGTATCACCTTGCACGAAGGTAAAATCGCCGAGATGCGCACGGGTGAAGGTAAAACCTTGATGGCAACGCTTGCGATATATCTCAACGCGATTAGCGGTAAAGGCGTGCATGTGGTCACCGTCAATGACTACTTGGCAAGGCGTGATGCCGAATTAAACCGTCCGTTGTTTGACTTTTTGGGCTTGACTGTCGGCGTGATTTACTCACAGCAAGACCCGATGGAAAAATTTGAGGCCTATGCCGCAGATATTACCTACGGTACCAACAACGAATACGGCTTTGACTACCTGCGCGACAATATGGTATTTCGCCTAGATGAGAAAAAACAGCGCGGACTCAACTATTGTATCATCGATGAGATTGACTCGATTTTGATTGATGAAGCGCGTACGCCGCTGATTATCTCGGGTCAAGCCGAAGACTCATCCGCCATGTACAGGCTGATTGACACCATCATCCCGCGCCTTAAACGCTCAGAAACCGAAGAAGGCAACCGCGAAAACCGTGAGCAGGATTTTTGGATTGATGAAAAAAATCGTCAAATCGAAATCAGCGAAAAAGGCTACGAGAAAATTGAAAAATTCTTGGTGGAAAAAGGCGAGCTTGGCGAAAATGAGAGTCTATATAGCCCAACGCGCTTGCCACTACTAGCCCACGTTCAAGCTGCGATTCGTGCGCACCATTTATTTGTGAAAAACATTCACTATATCGTGCATGAAGGCGAAGTCATCATTGTCGATGAAAACACAGGGCGTACCATGCCCGGTCGCCGCTGGTCAGAAGGGTTGCATCAAGCGGTTGAAGCCAAAGAACAAGTTGAAATCCAAGCCGAAAACCAAACCCTTGCCACCACGACATTCCAAAATTATTTCCGTTTGTATGACAAACTCTCAGGCATGACGGGCACAGCGGATACCGAAGCTGCGGAATTTAAACAAACTTACGATTTAGATGTGGTGATTATCCCCACCCACAAACCGATTCAGCGTATTGACCTTGATGACCAAATTTTCCTAAGTAAAATGGGCAAATATCAAGGTATCATCCGCGAAATCAAACGCATTCAAGAAAAACAGGCACCGATTTTGGTGGGGACGGCAACCATTGAAGCCAGTGAAGTGCTTTCAGAGTTACTGACGCAAGAAGGCATTCAACATAACGTCCTCAATGCCAAACAGCACGAGCGTGAAGCCGATATTATCGCGCAAGCAGGTAGACCCAATGCGGTCACTATTGCCACCAACATGGCAGGTCGCGGTACTGATATTATCTTGGGGGGTAACTGGCAAGCAGAGCTCGCCAAAATCGACAACGTCACCCCTGAAATGAAAGAGCAAGCCTATGCCGAATGGCAAGTGCGAAACCAGCAAGTGCTGGAAGCGGGTGGTTTACATATCATCGGTTCTGAGCGTCACGAATCGCGCCGTATTGATAACCAATTGCGCGGTCGTGCGGGTCGTCAAGGTGACCCAGGGGAGTCACGCTTTTTCTTGTCGCTTGAAGATGACTTGATGCGGATTTTCGCTGGCGATCGCGTGGTGAATATGATGCGCGCCATGGGGCTAAAAGAAGACGAAGCCATTGAGCACAAAATGGTGTCACGCTCGATTGAAAACGCCCAAAGCAAAGTGGAAAACCGCGACTTTGATGCCCGTAAGAGCCTACTCAAATACGATGACGTTGCCAACGAACAACGTAAGGTTATCTATAAACAGCGCGATGAACTGCTCGCCGAAAGTAATCTACAAGCAGGTATCGAAGCGATGCACTACGATGTGTACAATGCCTTGATTGACCAATTTGTGCCACCTGGTTCGATTGATGACCAATGGGACATTGATGGGCTTGAAGACGAGCTTGAAAATGAGTTTCGTATTTATATGCCAATCAATGACTGGCTAGATGCCGATCGTCGTCTGGATGAAGAAGGTTTACGCCAAAAAATTATCGAGGCTGCGTTACTCAACTACCGCGCTCGCCGTGAGCAAATGGGTGAAGAAAATGCTGCCCAGCTTGAGCGTCACTTTATGCTATCTAGTCTAGATAAGCATTGGAAAGAACATCTAAACCAAATGGATCAACTGCGTAAAGGTATCCATCTACGGGGCTATGCGCAAAAAAATCCTGAGCAAGAATATAAATCTGAATCTTTCTCATTGTTCCAAAGTATGCTCGGTGCTATCAAGTCTGAAACCGTGCAAGATTTAGCGCGTGTCCATATCCCAACGCCAGAAGAAATTGCTGAGCTTGAGCGCCAGCAACGTGAACAAGCTGAGATGATGCGTCTGCATTTTGAGCACCAGGAAATGAATGGCGTGACCGGTGAGCTAAGTGAAGATGAAGACATGATTGCGCGTAACCGCCAGCAACGCACGCGAGCCACGTATTCATTTGGTCTAAGCGGCTCAGCAGCGGCAACCGCGAGTCCAGAGATGGCTGAAAATGGTGACAATCCATATGCCAACTTAGCGATTAGCCGAAATGCCCCTTGTCCATGTGGTTCAGGGTTAAAATACAAGCAGTGCCATGGTAAAATTTAAGGTGACATCATTATCATCTTTAAATTAGCAAACTCGTTGATTGAGCAATTTTTACTATATAGGCTATCAAGTACGTTGTCGGATTGAGCGATTTATTGATAGTAGAGGAATACCCATGCAAAACACACTAGCAAAAATCACCATGCTGAGTTTAGTATCGGCGCTTACGTTGACAGCTTGTGATAAAAAGACTGACAGCACAGACAATGCCGCGGCAGCGTCAGTGGCAGAATCACAAGCCGTACCGATGTCAGCTGCGCCTGCCGATGAAAAAAATAGCGCCGCTGTGACCGAAGCCAATGCCACCGTAGATGCCGGTCCTGACGCTACCAGCGCCAGTGGCACGGCGACCACTGTAGATGCGATGCCAGCGAGTAGCGATGAGGTAGAGGCTGCAGATGACGGCGGCGCGGATAATTCAGACATGGATAAGATTACGGAAAATGATACCGTGATTGATAATGCGCCTGCCTCGCCCAACGCACCAAAAGCCAGCGATGATGCAGCGCCTGCCGTCGGTAACCAAAAGGTTGGTCAATAATAACCAGACCCACAAAAAAAGCTGATACTCATCAGCTTTTTTTTAACATGGCAACTAGACGCTATTCAAACTAAATGCGGTTCAAATAATTATCAAAACGCACGATATCATTTGATAGGCTTAGGTTGGGCGATTTGTCTGCAAGAAAAGGCGCTGATTTAGGTCTTTTAACTACCACCATACCGTGTGGGGTTATTTGTGCCAACGCCGCCCACAATAATTGTTGTGATTGCGCAATCGACGGTGGGGTCGTCACAGTATGTAACATCTGCATATGTTTATTAACCGCTGATTTGTAGCTATCAGCGGGAAACATCGGATCTAGATAGACACGGTCGACTTTTGGCAATCTAGCCAGCAACTCTATCGCATCGCCATGATAAATCGTTAATCGACTCATCAATTTTTGCCAGTTGCGCTGCTGCGCCATTTTTTGCTGTTCTAGTTGCAGTAGCAAAAACATGAGTGGCTGCTGTTCAAGCAAAGTCACACTGGCACCGGTACTTGCCAAGATTAAGCTATCATGCCCAAATCCTGCGGTGGCATCAATGACAGTCATGTTAGCTTGTAGCTGCATGGCTTTGAGTAGCAGTTCAGTTTTTTTGCCCGCTTTGACCACCCGCTGTTGTAGGCTTTGCCAATTTGGGCTGACTTTCATGCCCGCTGCGATGACAAAAACATCGCCTACCTCATCAATCAGCACACTGTTATCATCGACTGATTTCAGCCATTTTTGAGTTACTTTGCTAGTAATCTTTTGCAATTGTAAATCGACGGATAAAGGGGCGAGTATCGTTTCAACATTTGCCAAACGCTGCTCGCTTGGCAAAGTGTCAACATAATACAGTTGGATTGATTGATGAGATAGCATAGGGATTTAAATATAGCCCAGCATACCAGCGATGAGTACCAGTACGCCTACCACGATACGCCACCAAGCAAAAATCGTAAAATCACGGGTACTGACCCAGTTAACCAACCATTTGATGAAAATCATGGCAAAAATAAATGAGACTACCACACCCACTGCCATGATGGTCCAGTCTTCAGCGCTGGTCAAAATATGATGGTTTTTGGCCAGATCTAATAACCCAGCACCCACCAATACAGGAATCCCTAAGAAGAAAGAATACTCTGCAGACGCCTTACGTGATACCCCCAAAAATAGGGAACCGATAATGGTAGAACCTGAGCGAGAAGTACCAGGAATCAAGGCAAGACATTGAATCAAACCGATGATAATCGCCGTTTTAATATCGATATCTTCTGCTTCGGCATATTTGACCGTATGTTTGTGTTGTTGGCGCTCTGCCCAAAAGATAATCAAACCACCGACAATCAATGAGATTGCCACCACAGTTGGGTTAAACAACGCCGCTTTTAACGCTTTATCAAACAGCAAACCTATCAGCATAATCGGGATGGTGGAAATAATCAGCGAGATGCCCAATTGACGCGGGTTTTTACGTTCAGGGTCTTTACCTGTAATAAGTCCCATCAAGGCACGCCATAGGCGTTCCCAGTACAAATAAATTACCGCAGAAATCGCACCCAGCTGAATGACAACGATAAACAAGTCGGCTTTATCTTTGGTCCAAAAATTTAACAGGGAGTCGGCAAGAATTAAATGCCCGGTACTTGAAATCGGTAAAAATTCGGTAATGCCCTCAACCATGCCCATGATGATGGCTTTAAAAATCAAAATAAGATCCATAACGTATCCAACAATGTTAGTTATTAACAGTCAAAGCTAACAATTTTTGCGCTTATAACAAGATAAAGGGTAGCGAGTCAAACTTAAGACAACATGAGTAATCAGCCGATAAATTAAGCCTTTTGTTGTTCGGCTAGAGTTTTCCACGCATTATTTCTTAAATAAACTGGCAACGCCAGCTCAGCTGGGACGGATTGGTGCTGCTGATACAAGGCTAGCCCAAGTTTGGCAATGATAACCGCTGAGGGGCGAATATCGGCAAAGATGGACTGACCTAGCTGCGCATTGACCAAGGTTGCGCCATTGCCTACTAAGGCTAAGTCTTTGTCTATCACACTGTCATAATCAAGCAAATGCTCAGTAGCACCTGTCACAAGCTGCATGATACCATCGCTCATGGCGTATTCAGCGGCGTACACTTGGTTCATGCGCGCATCTGTCAGCGCCAATACGTGGGGGCGTTGCTGTAGTTCAAATGCCGATTGGGCGATAGCTTGTAGGCTTGATACAGGCAAACATGGCACATCATGGGCAAAGGCGATGGCTTGCGCTACCGCCGTATTAATGCGTATGCCACTAAAAGCCCCGGGCCCTCGATTAAAAGCAATCGCAGTCAGTTGTGACCAATCAATCGATGATGCCGTCATCAGCGCATGTATCATCGGCAAAATTTGCTGGGTTTGCAGACGATTCCCCGTCAGGGTCTGTTCAGCAACGACATTACCCGCTAAATCCACGAATGCCACCGAGCATTGGTCAAACACACTTTCAAGTGCCAAAATCATAACAAATTGCCTTTACCGTTTGCAGCAATCATGCGCTTAAAGCACACAAATTTTGCCTAAAAAATTGCTTGGTATGATACCACTAAAAACAAATTTGAGCATAATTTAGTTAACATGGATTTAAGCAGAAATGCCCTCAATCCCGTCAATAAAATGCTATAATCCCTACTATTTTTAGGGATTTAAAGTCAATGTATTAAAGTTAATTGGATAGGCAATTTGCCTTGCGGGGTTGATTTGCTCACACAAGATGATTATGACTATGCAGGGCTGATTAATAGTGTTAAAGTTGACTGATTTGTTGTTTTAGTCGATGATGTCCTGTACTGTCACCCCTGTTTTTGAACAATTTGCCACCTCATACGATGCCGCCACGCCGATTCAATCGCAGGTGGCAGAGCACTTGGCGCAGCTCATTGCGCGTTGCCATACCGGCGTAACTGATATCTGCGTGGTTGATGTGGGCTGTGGTACAGGAAAATTGACTGGGGCGGTGATGTCAAAGTTTTTACAAAACGCAGCGCTAGCTTCCGCTCAGTTATATGGCGTCGATACGGCTGCCAGTATGCTTGCAATTTGGCAACAGCGAGTCGCGCATCTTTTGTCGATGCCGCTGTCATCTACCTCATCCTCACCAACTTCTCCAATGACGCTGCACAGCCAAGCGCTTTGCGCCAATATGGCAGATATGGCATTGGCGAATCAATCAGCCGATTTGGTGATGAGTAGTTTTGCCCTTCATTGGACATCGCCAAGCGTTATCGCAGAGCTTGGGCGCATTGTCAAAACCAAAGGTCAGCTGCATTTGGCGATTCCGGTGGCAGGTTCTTTTCATGAAGTCCGTCTGCGCTTTCCCAAGTTACCTATTTTTGATTTTTTACCCAGTCACGCTTGGCTAGCGGCGATAGAGACCTTGCAGCAACAGCGTCAAGGCACGCTAATATATCACACCGAGCAATCGTTTGCCTTTTCTTATGACAATTTAAAAAGTCTGTTAAAAAATCTCAAGCAAATGGGCGGCGCCGTCTCTGGCAAAGACAGCATCGATACGGCGACATTTAGACGCTATCTGCAAGACCAATCACCGATTGGGCTGGATTACCAACTGCTGATGATTGGCTTACAGCTGTAAGGGTAACAAATTTATCGACGATTTGGCTAACATTTAGCGTTACACTAGCATCAACTTTATCCCCTTTTTTGATTATTTTAATTAACAACTCTATGACTACACACACTCTGTCTTTTAAAGATAAACTACAAGCCTATATTCACTTGACCCGCTTTGATAAGCCTGTGGGCATTGAGCTGGTGTTTTGGTCGACTTTATGGGCGGTGTTTTTGGCGGCAAAAGGGTTTGAGCAACTCCCCCCTTGGCATGTGGTGGCAATCTTTGCGGTGGGTGCGGTGTTGATGCGAGCGGCAGGCTGTGCCATCAATGACTTTGCTGACAGAAAAGTCGATGGGCACGTGTCGCGAACCAAAGGTAGGCCGCTGGCGGATGGTCGCTTGACGGGTAAAGAAGCAGTTTGGACGTTTTTAATTTTATCTTGGGTGAGTGCAGCGTTATTAGTATTTTTGCCTGTGCAGGTTTTTATTTGGTCATTTGGTGCGGTGGCGTTGGCGTTTATCTATCCGTTTATGAAACGCTTTACCCATTTGCCGCAAGTGTTTTTGGCGGCGGCTTTCGGCTGGGCGATTCCGATGGCGTATGTTGCGGTATCGCAAGTATTAACTGGGCAGACCGAGGTTGATATTTGGTGTTGGCTGCTGTTTGTCGGCTATATGTGCTGGACGGTGGCGTATGATACCCAATATGCGATGGCAGATCGTGAGGATGATTTAAAAATTGGGGTCAAATCCACCGCGATTTTATTTGGTAAACACGATGTGTTGATAATTAGCCTACTTCAAGGGGTGTTTTTGCTCAGTTTGGCGGGCGTGTTTTGGCATTATTTTGGCGCGCTTTCAGTATTGGCGCTAATACCTATCGTTGCCATGTTTTACCGACAAAATAAACAATGTCTTACCTATGATCGTAAGCTTTGCTTTAACGCATTTTTAGATAACGTGTGGGTAGGGCGCTATGTATTTTTGCTAATCGTGATATTGAGTGTATCGGCGCTTCGAGTATAAACTATGATAAACATAAAAAAACGCCTAAATTTGATTGTAGGCGTTTTTTTTGACTATCGCCATAATTTGACTATAACCATAATTTCATAGGCAGATTGAGTCCAAGGCGGTTGGTGAGTTGGTTATTTTTAAGCGAAACAATCCGCTCAGCAAATAATCCCACCACCATAGGCAGCAACTGGTACTCCATCGCATGAACGCGCTGCTGTAATTGGCTAGCATTTTCAGCCGCGTTGACGCAGGTCACCGCTTGGGCGATGACTTCCCCTGCATCGAGTTCGCTCGTTACTAGATGCACGCTGCAACCATGATAGCGCTCGCCTGATTGTAGCACGCGGGTATGGGTAGCTAAGCCTTTATAATTGGGTAGCAGTGACGGGTGCAGATTTATCATCGGCACGTTTAAACCATCCTTGCTGGTGACACCGTCAATAAACAGCGGCGTTAAAATCCGCATAAATCCTGCCAATACCACCAAATCAGGTTGCCACGCGCGTAATTCTTGCAGTGCCTGTTGCTCAAAACCGACACGGGTATATTTTTTGCCATTATCGTCACGCTCAATCACCGCGGTTGCAATATTGGCTTGCTGCTGCTCATTGGCAAGGCGGATGCGCTCAAGTGCATAGGCATCGGCTTTATTACTAATCACGCCCACGATTTGAATGTTCAATAGTTGCTGTAGCTGCTTATCAATTAATACTTGCAGGTTACTGCCACTGCCAGAGACGAGGACGGCAATTTTTAACGGAGTAGGGTTTGTCATGTTCAACTTCATAAGGATAGCAAAGCAATAGGTTGGAAAAACTAAGGTGCGTAAAAACGCACCTTTTAAGCTAGCTCAATGGTAAATTAGCTCTAGGATAAATTAACTCAAGGGTAAAATAGCCCAATAATAAAATACCCTAATTAGTCGAGTCGCGGATAAAATTAGCGATAGGTTACCGCATCGCCTGTTCTTTCAACGATTTCACCCAATTTCCATGCGGTTTCGCCTTGTTCGTTGAGTAAGTCAATGGCTTGGTCTGCTTTATCTGCCGGCACCACGACGACAAAACCCACGCCGCAGTTAAAGGTGCGGTACATTTCCATCTGCTCGATATGACCTTTTTGCTGAAGCCATTGGAACACAGGCGGGAATGTCCAAGAACTCACATCAATTTGCGCCGCCAAATGGTCGGGCAATACGCGTGGTAGGTTCTCCGTCAAGCCGCCACCGGTGATATGTGCCATCGCATGCAAGCTTGCGTTGCCCAAGGTTTTTTGCAGTTGTCCAATGGCTTTGACATAGATTTTTGTCGGTGCCATCAACACGTCTTTTAATGCTCTGCCGTCTAATTGTTCGGTGGCAACATCGGCACCGCTGACTTCAATGACTTTACGCACCAGTGAGTAACCATTTGAATGCACGCCGCTAGAGGCGATACCGATTAACACATCACTGTTGGCAACGTTTTTACCCGTGATAACTTCCGACTCTTCGACGACGCCCACACAAAAACCTGCCAAATCATAGTCGTCATCTTGGTACATACCCGGCATTTCAGCCGTCTCGCCACCGATGAGTGCACAATTTGCCAATTTACAGCCGTCACCAATACCGGTGATAACTGTTGCTGCGGTATCGACGTCCAGTTTTCCTGTGGCATAATAATCCAAGAAAAATAACGGCTCGGCGCCACAGACTAGCAGGTCATTGACACACATCGCGACCAAGTCTTGACCAATGGTGTCGTGTTGCTGCAGTTGTAAAGCCAGTTTAAGTTTGGTACCGACACCATCAGTCCCTGAGACCAATAAAGGGGATTTATAGCCTTGTGGAATACGGCACAAGGCACCAAATCCACCCAAACCACCGACTACTTCAGAGCGGCTAGTTGCTTTGGCAACTGATTTAATGCGCTGAACTAACGCTTCGCCAGCATCGATATCGACGCCAGCATCTTTATAACTTAACGAAGTGGGTTGTGTAGTCATGGTCTTCCTATCGCCAGAATCATTGGGAAAAGTAATACGCGCATTATACCCAAATTCCCATCAAAAAGAAAAATAATCCATCGCTTTCCTACCTGGCTAGCATTAGGCTGTTTATCGTTGATGACGCCTTCTAGCCCCACAAATGTGATAGGGCTTTATAACATAGCTTTGAATATTTGTATGAGTTGTGCAGTTTGCGCTATCTATTTTTGTCAAATTACCTAAAATTAGTCGAAAATACAACGATGGCAGTGACCGTCTTTTATTTGACATTACCCTTATATTTTTGGCGTATTTGGCTTTTTTGAGGAACCTATGTACAACCCATTCCCTTATCGATTTACGAAAGATGTGTTTTTCAAACGGGTATTTATATCGCTATTTTTGGTTGCAATAGGCTATATCATTTATCAATTACAATCGGTAATTTTGCCATTTTTGGTAGCATTTATTTTATCGTATGCGATTAATCCGCTCGTGCAAAAATTACAGGACAAGGCACACATTCGCCGCTGGGTGGCGATTTTGCTGGTATATTTGTCCACTGGGCTGATGATTGGATTGATACTCTGGTGGCTCATTCCACTGGTGTGGGAGCAGTTACAATCGGCATGGAAGTATGTACCGACAGCGATTGACTATTATAACAATACGCTTCGAGGCTGGGTGCGTTCTCACACACCCATACGTTTACCTGCCATGCAAGTACGTGATATGTCCAAAGGCTTGGTCGATTATCTCAAAGAAAACTACAATATCACTGATGCGCGGTCATTTTTTACCAATTTAATGTTATCAGGCATGAATGTAATCAACGTGGCGGGCATTGTGGTACTGGTGCCGATTTTGATGTTTTATTTTTTATATAATTGGGATGAGCGCTTGGTAAAAATGCGTCATATGATTCCCAACCGTTATATTCCATCGGTCTATCGTATCGCCAAAGAAAGTGATGAAGCGTTGATGTCATTTATCAAAGGTCAGCTACTAGTGATGGTGCTGCTTGGTATGGTGTACGCGGTGCAATTGCAACTCATTGGACTTAAAGTCGGTCTTATTATAGGTATGATGGCGGGTATCGCAAGTTTTGTGCCGTATCTTGGCTTTACCCTTGGCTTTATTGCGGCGATTATTGCAGGGCTATTTCAATTTGGCGTGGACTGGGTACATTTAGTGCTAATTGTCGGTGCCTTTATGGTAGGGCAGGCGGTGGAAGGTTATGTTTTGCAGCCGTTATTGTTGGGTGATAAAATTGGTTTATCACCATTGTGGGTGATATTTGCGGTACTTGCAGGGGCGGCACTGGCAGGCATTGCAGGTATGCTGATTGCTTTACCGCTCGCCGCTGTGCTCAATGTGCTATTCCAACATGCGTATGACAGTTACCGTGAAACTGAGTTTTATAAAGGCGATGCCCAATATGGTTTATTTAAAGAAAAAAATCTGATGGACATCAAACTTGAGCAGCAACAAAAACAAATCGAGGCGCAAATGAAAAAAGAAAATACCAGTTGGATGGCGCGGATAAAAAATATCTTCTAAAACAGCAAGATGTCATTCAAATGACTACAAGCGCGTAATTTTGCCGTATAATAGCCGACTATGTGATAGGCGTTTTCTATCTGATAGGCGGCTATAGATACGCTCAATCAAGCATTTATTGTGAGGGGGTTGGTCTGCCTTACGTTAAATGCTTTTTTTATTTGCTATTTTTCCAATAAATAACGCGTCGTTGATAGCCGATAGCGTCATCATAGGTTTATTTATTGGTTTATCATCAGTTAGGTATCTTATGCAATCAAACAATTCTGTAAGCCCAGCAGCAACCATGCCTGCTGTTGAATTAAATCCCCAATTATCAGCCCAACTATTAGAGAGTGACGTAGACTTAGATAGTGACATAGATGGGCTTGATGATAATGATTGGGGTGGTGAGGCGTCAAACAATGATGGTTTAAACAATGAAGCGCAGCAAACCTTGGGCGATGCCAATGCTGACAGCCAAGGCGATGACATCAAATCTGCGCGTTTTCGTAAGCTACAAAAAAAATTACGTAAGCTGGTCTCTTGGGCGATTCGTGACTACAACATGATTGAAGACGGTGATGTGGTCATGGTGTGTATTTCAGGCGGTAAAGACAGTTTTACCTTACTGGATATTTTATTGTTCTTAAAGAAAATAGCACCGATTCAGTTTGATGTGATTGCCGTCAATCTTGACCAAAAACAACCTGATTACCCTGAAGATATTTTGCCCAATTATCTGACCGAGCATGGCATTCCGTATTATATTTTAGAAAAAGATACCTATAGCGTGGTCAAGCAAATCGTACCAGAAGGTAAAACTTACTGTTCTGCCTGTTCACGTCTGCGCCGTGGGTCGTTGTATGGATTTGCCAAACAAATCGGTGCAACCAAAGTGGCACTGGGTCATCACCGTGATGATATCATGGCGACGTTTTTCTTAAATTTATTTCACGGCGGTAGTCTCAAAGCGATGCCACCAAAACTGTTATCGGATGATGGGCAAAATATTTTGATTCGTCCGCTTGCGTATGTGGAAGAAAAAGACATTATCAAATATGCCAATTACAAGCAGTTTCCGATTATTCCTTGTAACCTGTGCGGCAGCCAAGAAAACCTACAACGGGCGATGATTAATGACATGCTGCGCACATGGGATCAGCAATACCCGAATCGCTTGGATTCAATTTTTGGCGCGATGCAAAATGTCGCACCGTCACAGCTCGCTGACCGTGAGTTGTTTGACTTTGAAAATTTGCAGTTAAAGCGTGATGAGCACATCCGTGTATTTGAAGGGGAAAACATCCAAGCGGGGCAGATTGATGAGCAGCTTCAGCAAAAAGGGGTACCAAGCGCACCTGCTGTGCAAACCTTTGACCCCACCAAATCTCAAAAACCCAAAGCACCTCAAAAATCCAATGCCAGTCAAAACACTGAGAGCCAAAAAATACCCACGATTAACCCTTTAATTTGATAACCAAGCGGGTCAAGCACACGGCTCTTTTGGCTGCTGTAATGGTTTAAGCTATTGAGGTGATAAGCGGTTGATTTGATAAGCTACTGGTTTAATAAGGAAGCTCGGTTAAATACACCCGAACTTCTTTTTTAATTCTAACCTGTAAATTATTGTCATCACGCAGCGAGTTGTATCGCTAAACGAGATTGCGCAACGAGATTTCAAAACAGAACTTCACGATAAGTTCGTCGCGTTGTTTTTATCTTAGCTGCGATTATTTGTTTGAACCTACGGTTGCATCATTGCTAGGGGTAACGGGGCTAGGCGCTACAGGTTGACTTGATGTATGCTGATTATTATCACCGTATTTTGGGTAGCGGTTATTAGGTGCGATGCGGGGATAATACGGGCGTGACCCTCTGTCTAAACCGCCCCAACCACCAAAACGACTACCGTAGAAGGGTGAGCCCCAAAATGGGTCGGTGTTGTACCACAGTTGGTTTAGTCTTTGCTCACGTTGGTAGTTGAGATAACCTTCGTCATGCGCTTTTAATAAATCAAGCGTCATCGATTGTGGACATACATCATTGTAGTCATAGCCCTCACGTCCCAACTGATAAGCGCGTAGCGGTGTGCAATAACGTTTTAACCCTTCTTCACGACCTTGTCGCCACTGTTGCTGGTTGGGCACGGTATTGGCTTTGGCGCATTGCTTGATATGCTTTTGAATATAATCTTGACTGCGACCCAGTAAACCATCTTGATAACCAATGGTTTGCCAATTGCTTTGTTGGCATTGAGTGGGTGTTAATCCGCCGCCCAAGGTGGCACAACCTGTCATCGAAGCAGTGACAGCAAACAGTCCAAGCATTTTTTTTGAGGTGGTTGCTGGGTGATAGGTCTGTATGAATGAAAGCATCGTCATGGTGGCACCTTTGAGGTTTACGGTCGCCATTAGCCAGTCAAAAACTGGCTAAACCGATCAAACCGTTAATGAATTGATATTTTTTAATTTAGCAGATTATTTATATAAAAGCATTTATCAATGGTTAAAATTTTGTTAGGCTACTTAATACAACCAAATGAATAGCGTCAAATTAACAGGGTCAAATTTTTGAGTTAATGTGGTGATAATGCATTAATTTTTTATCAACAGGGTGAGGGTCATGCAAAAAATTTTAATCGCCAATCAAAAAGGGGGCTGTGGTAAAACCTCGATTGCGGTGAGTCTAGCGGCGGCATTGGCAAACCAAGGCAAAACAGTGGCATTGGCAGATGCAGACCCCCAAAAATCAAGCCTACAGTGGCTAAAAATGCGCCCAGCAGATGTGCCTGCCATTATCGGTATTGACTGGCGCGATAGCAATGATATAGGTGATATCCCAAAAACCCTGGGTAAAAACGACTGGCTGATTATTGATGCCCCAGGTGCGTTATCAGGCACTAAAGCCGAGCAGCTGATTGCCGAATGCAAGGCGATTTTAATTCCTGTTTTACCCGCTTTTTTTGATATTGACAGTACCAAACGCTTTTTAAAAAGCCTAGAAGACATCAAACGTATCCGCAAAGGCAAAGTCGATATTTATCTGGTTGCCAATCGCGTGCGTAGTCAATTGATGCAGGACAATGAGCCGACCGAAAAACTGATAGCGTATTTTACTGATATTGGGCAGCAGCCACTGGCTTGGCTATCTGAGCGTAGTATTTATCAAGCCTTGGCAGAGCGCGGCTTGACGATTTTTGATAAAAGCCAAAAACCGTATCGAGACATTCAAGCCCAGTGGCAGCCAATTACGGATATGCTAGCTTCCGAACCGCAGCCGACTGATAAAGCTGACGCCAAAGCCGAAAACAAAGCTGACACCAAAACTGAAGCAAAAACCTCATCTAAAAAATCCAAAAATAGCAGCTGGTACGAGTGATATAATCAATGGGAATATGGATAGCCATCGCCATCGGGGTGTTTATTGTCGGTAGTATCATGGGGTTAAAACCATCTGCTCGCGAGACCATGCGTGATAATCTGCGTATGGCAGCCAGACGCGTGGGCGTGCAGCCAAAACTGGTCGCATGCCCCAATTGGATTATCGGCGATACAGGCGAACGCGGTAAAGGCATGATGGCGCAATACGGCGTGGTGATTGAGGACGCGAAGATGCGCCCCTGTGATTATCAAGTGATTGAGGGCAAATGGCGACCCTTTACCGGGCATTATCCCGCTAATTTTGCGCTCGATAATCGGGAGGTGGATTTACCGGCATCCATCGCAACAACTGTTAAAGGTTTAAGCTGTAAAGCCAATTTTGTGTGTATTTATTGGCAAGAAAATAGCCAACTGGGCATGAAATCAGAACTTGAAACCACCGAAAAAGACCTAATCATGTTAAAAAGTAAATTGCATGATTATGCCAAATTGGTGCAGAATAACTAACTTTTCGTATTTTAACTTACCCTTTTTAATGATTTTGTGAACCCAACATGAGTAAAACACCGACAGCGAGAAAATCAACCAAAACCACGGATACGGCTGATACAAAAGCAGACACGAAAGCCGCCCAAAAAGCCGCAACCAAAGCCGCCGCGCCCAAATCAACAACCAGATCAAAAGCATCGAAAACAGCGCCTAAAACGTCGGGGCAAGGCAAGGCCTTGGTGATTGTCGAATCCCCTGCCAAAGCCAAAACCATCAATAAGTATCTGGGAAATGATTTTATCGTCCGCTCTAGCGTGGGGCACGTGCGTGATTTACCTGTGTCGGGTTCTGGTGCAACAAAAACCGATGATAAATCGGATACCAAGCTCACCAAAGAGCAAAAAGCGCAGCAAGCCTTGGTACGGCGTATGGGCATTGACCCCGAGCACGACTGGGTGGCACATTATGAAATTCTACCCAGCAAAGTTAAAGTCATTAAAGAATTAAAATCCCTTGCCAAAGACGCCAAAGAAATTTATCTTGCAACCGACTTGGATAGAGAAGGGGAAGCGATTGCTTGGCATCTCAAAGAAGTTATCGGTGGCAGTGATGACAAATACAGCCGCGTGGTATTTAACGAAATCACCAAAAACGCGATTCAAAATGCCTTTAAAAGCCCCACCAAGCTAAACTATGACCGTGTCAACGCGCAGCAAGCCAGACGATTTTTAGACCGTGTCGTTGGTTTCATGGTATCGCCATTGCTATGGCAAAAAGTAGCGCGCGGACTGTCGGCAGGGCGAGTACAATCTGTCGCCACGCGTCTAGTGGTCGAGCGTGAACGTGAAATTCGCGCTTTTACCCCAGTGGAATATTGGGAAATCCACAGCAATACCCACAGCCAGCAAGCCAAACAAGAGACCATTCGCCTAGAAGCGGTAAAAAAATCGGGTAAACCCCTGTCGCTAGAAAACGAAGCACAGACCCATGCCGTTGTCGCATTGCTTGAAACATCCGATTTTATCGTAGCAGATCGGGAAGAAAAACCCACCCAGTCAAAACCCGCTGCACCCTTTATCACCTCGACACTGCAACAAGCCGCCAGTACCCGCCTTGGTTTCCCTGTCAAAAAAACCATGATGCTAGCTCAGCGCCTGTATGAAGCAGGTCATATCACCTATATGCGAACTGACAGTACTTTTTTGTCAGCGGATGCACTCACCAGTTTGCGCGGTTTTATTGACAAGCAATACGGCACAAAATATGTCCCAAAATCGCCCAATGTGTATGGCAACAAGCAAAACGCCCAAGAAGCGCACGAAGCGATTCGCCCCTCAGACGTACTTGTACAATCTGCCTCGCTAAAAGACATGGAGCGCGATGCCCAGCGTTTATATGAGCTGATTTGGCGCCAGTTTGTGGCGTGTCAGATGCCACCTGCGCAGTACCAATCCATGACGTTGATTGTCAATGCTGGTGAGGTTGAGCTTAGAGCCAAAGGTCGGGTGATGACCTTTGATGGCTATACCAAAGTACAGCCCCCGGCCAAAAATGAAGACAATCTATTACCTGATGTAAAAATCGGGGAAAAACTGGTGGTCGATAGTATCGAGCCTACCCAACATTTTACCAAGCCACCGGCCCGCTATACTGAAGCGAGCCTAGTCAAAGAACTGGAAAAACGTGGGATTGGCCGTCCATCCACGTATGCCGCTATCATCTCAACTATTCAAGAACGTGGTTATGTCAAGGTAGAAAACAAACGTTTATTCGCCGAAAAAATGGGTGATATCGTCACTGACAGATTGGTCAACAGCTTTCCAAATTTGATGGACTATACTTTTACCGCTGGGCTTGAAGAAAACCTAGATGAAGTCGCTGAAGGTCAGCAAAACTGGAAAAAAGTGCTGGATGATTTTTATGGCGATTTTAAAGGCAAGTTAGAGCGTGCCAAAGACGAAGACGGCATGAAGCCCAATGACCCAACCGATGTCCCAGATATTCATTGTGACTTATGTCAGCGCCCAATGCAGATCCGTACAGGCTCTACAGGGGTGTTTTTGGGTTGTACCGGCTATAATTTACCCCCCAAAGAGCGTTGTAAAGGCACCAAAAATTTGATGCCTGTGGAAGCCTTTCATAGCCAAACCAGTAAAGAGAGCCAAAATCTCGGTGAGGACGACGCGGACAACAACGACGAGATACAAGCGCTACTTGAGAAAAAACGCTGCCCGCAATGCCATACCGCGATGGATGGGTATATCGTCGATGGCGGGTTAAAACTCCATGTCTGTGGTAACAATCCTGACTGTGATGGCTATCTATTAGAAAAAGGCGTCTTTGAAACCGCAGGCAATGACGATGTGCCTACCATACCTTGTGATAAATGCGATGGGCAAATGGTGCTCAAAACTGGGCGTTTTGGTGCCTATTTTGCCTGTCAGCAGTGCAATAACACCCGTAAAGTGCTCAAAAATGGCGATGCAGCGCCGCCACGCATGACCGCAATCCCTATGCCAGAACTCAAATCACAAAAATTTGATGACCATTATATTTTGCGTGAAGGGGCAGCAGGGTTATTCTTGGCAGCGTCAAAATTTCCTAAAGTGCGCGAGACGCGCCCACCAAAACTGTCAGAGTTACGCGCGATACAAGATCAGTTGGAAGATAAATTCCAGTATTTATTTACCGCGCCAGATACCGACAATGAGGGCAATCCAACAATTTTGCGTTGGAGTCGTAAAAATGCAGAGCAATATATCGGCTCAGAAAAAGACGGCAAAGCGACTAAATTTGCCTTGGTTTATCGTAAAGGTAAATGGGTGGAAGAGTGACGAAAGATAATTCAGCAAAATTAGCGGTTTTAATTGATGCCGATAATTCTTCTGCCAAAAAAATTCCGTTGATTTTGCAGGAAGTGGCAAAATATGGTGTTGCTAGCGTTAAAAGAGTATATGGTGATTGGAGTAGTGAAAATCTAAAAAATTGGCGTGACGTACTTTTGCCTCATGCGATTACACCTGTACAACAGTTTGCCTATACGAGCGGTAAAGACGCTACCGATATGATGTTAATCATCAATGCAATGGACTTACTTTATAGCAAAGCGTTAGATGGATTTTGTATCGTTTCTAGCGACAGTGATTTTACCCCACTTGCTTCTCGGATACGAGAAAGTGGGTTAGTCGTTTATGGTTTTGGTGAAAAGTCAAAAACACCTGAAGCCTTTATTAATGCCTGTGATAAGTTTATTTATATTGAAAACTTGGAAGATATTAATAAAACAGATACCTCTATTCAACTAATTACTTCAACGAATAATGACAATAACCAAGTGGTAAATCCTACTCAGGTTACAGAAGTGAAAAACTTTGAAAAGCTACAACTAGATAGTGTCTCAACGCAACTTACCATTGATAGTGCAACACTACAATTAATTTATAAAGCAATTAAAGATACGGCTGATGATGATGGTTGGGCATATTTAGGGAATTTAGGCAAATATTTAGTCATGTTGAAACCTGACTTCGATGTGAGAACGTTTGGCTGTAATAAGCTTTCTGAATTACTCGAAAAATTAGGATTATTTACTTTCCAAAGAAGAGGCTCACAGATTTTTGTGAGAAAAAAAGCCAGTTTTTCAAAATTTTTGAAAGCCGTGCAAGACACGATTATAGCTAAATACGGTATCAATCAATGGGTTTATTTGAATCCCTTAGCGATAGAAATTAATAAATCTTATCCAAATTTGGATGTTTCTGAATACGACTGTAAAAGTATTTATCAAGCCTTATTGAAGATTGAAAGTAAATATTTTGAGTTTTCGGACGATAAAAGAAAACTTCAGCTATTACAATCAAAAAACTCATAAAATCTCTACTAAAAAAGCCCAAATTCGGGCTTTTTTAGTAGAGTTATTAGCGTGGCTATGGTTGAGCTATTATTAATTTTTAAGCAAAAATCATCTCAATATCTTTGTGATCAAAACGGTAAACATGTCCGCAGAAACCACAATCTAGCGCCAATTCATCCCCATGCTCATTAGCAATTTCTAATGCAGCTGGTTTGCCCAACTGAAAAATTGCCGATTCACTTTTCTGCTGTGAGCAGGTACAAGCAAAGGTCAACGGCATAGGCTCAGCCGTCACCACGTCTTCTTCATGATACAAGCGATATAAAATCTCATCGGCTGGCAAGGTGGTTAACTCTTCAGCTTTTAACGTTTTGGTTAAGATTTTTAAGCGGGGGAACAAGTCATTGTCCACTGTCTCATACTCTTCTTCTGTGGTACGTGGTAGCAGCTGCAGCACGATACCGCCCGCTTGCTCACCATCACAAGCCAAGTTGATTAAGGTAGGAATCTGCACGGATTGCTGTTGGTAATGTGCCAAACAATCCGCCAAGTTATCTGCCACACGCTCAACAATGCCTTGATAACCTTCTGCTTGTGTGCCATACGTGGCATCAGGTTGAATATTAATAAATAACACCCCTTCACCGACTTTACCAAGTTTGGCAAAGGCATCATTTGCCGTTTGTGCGGATTGCCATGCGCCTGTCCATTCTGCAAGACCGCGAATATGACCTTGGTGGTCGCACTCTGCCATCGCCCAAGTTAAGCTGTCCTGTTCAGGGTCAGTGGCTGCACCTGAATTTTGCAATTGAATGGATAGACGACCTTCGATTTTTAATGTACCAATCAGCAAGCTTGCCGCAACCAACATTTCCCCAAGTAGTTTTTGCAGGGCAACTGGGTAATCTTTTTGCTGCAATATCGTCTGCAGGCTGTCGTTGATGCGTACCACGTCACCGCGTACGGGGCTTTTCTCAAAATAAAAACGTTGGCGCATATCAAAATCGTGAAGTGCTTGAGTCGCTGTTGTCATAAATAACCTATGTTAAGTGAGTTTTAATCAATTTATTGAGCTATAAATGGGGATAAAATCGAAAATAGCAAAAAAATGGTAAAAAAATTGTCGATGATGAAAAAAATATTTTTTGTAAATCTATTGTCACAACACAGAAAAGTAAATTACTATAAACTCACATTTGAAATCTTTTGAGTATCCTAAACTATTTTTTATCAGTCATTGTGCAAGGTTTTGCCAAATTTTAATGGGTGCAATGACGGATGATGAAGGACAGGGAAGGATAGACACAAAGAGATGGGGGAGTCTTTTTACTCGATTTGGCATTGACAGCCACACAGCGAAAAGATTAACTAAGAACGTATCATACGACAAGGATCATAGGATGATTTTAATCTCTAAAAAGCCAATCGCCTTAGCAACCGCTGCTATTATGGCATTAGGTCTTGCAGGTTGTAACAAAGCCAGCGACAACAAAGCGGCAGGGACTGAAGGTAGCCAACCAGCGGCAGCGGCTACTGGTGAAAAAACGCTCGATAAAATTAAAAAATCAGGGGAAATCGTACTGGGTTACCGTGACTCCTCAATTCCATTTTCTTATATCGCAGGTACGCCAAACCAACCTGTGGGTTATGCCCATGACCTCCAATTAAAAATTGTTGATGCAGTCAAAAAACAATTGAATATGCCAGACCTTAAAGTGCGTTACAACCTAGTAACCTCACAAACCCGTATCCCATTGGTACAAAATGGTACGGTTGACTTAGAGTGTGGTTCAACCACCAACAATGAAGAGCGCCAAAAACAAGTGGCTTTCTCAAACGGTTTCTTTGAGATTGGTACTCGCTTATTAACGGCTAAAGATTCAGGCATCAAAGATTTTGCGGATTTAAAAGGCAAAACCTTAGTGACTACCGCAGGTACCACCTCTGAGCGTTTTATCAGAAAACTCAACGATGACAAAAAAATGGGCATTAACATCATTTCTGCCAAAGACCACGGCGAATCTTTCTTGATGTTAGAAAGCGGTCGTGCGGCAGCCTTCATGATGGATGACGTACTGCTTGCGGGTGAAAAAGCCAAAGCCAAAGATCCAAACAAATGGGTCATTGTTGGTACCCCACAATCGTATGAAATTTACGGCTGTATGATGCGTAAAGACGATAGTGAATTTAAAAAAGTAGTCGATGATGCGTTGGTTGCGACTTATTCATCAGGTGAAATCAACGACATCTACAAAAAATGGTTCATGTCACCGATTCCACCAAAAAACATCAACATGAACTTCCAAATGTCTGACAACTTAAAAGCCTTGTTAGCAAACCCACATGATGGCGCGCAACCAAAAGATGTTGCTAATGCAGCCGCATCTGCTACCGTCAATGCCGTAGCAACGGGCGCTAGTAATGTGGCAACCGCTGTGGCATCTGCAAGCAATGCAATTGCAAGTGCAACAAAACCTTAGTTGATGTGATAACAACAAACTAGGTTAGGAAGGTTACTATCCAACATAAAACTGACGTCATCACCTATCAATTGTGGTTACGTCAGTTTTAGTTTTTGGGTAAATCAATTTGCTAGACAGAATTTTGGGGGTGGCAATGAATTATAGTTGGAATTGGGGCGTGTTGCTGCAACCAACAGGCGTAGGCAATGAAGTCTACTGGCAGTGGCTATTGACAGGCTTTAAATGGCTGTTGGTCATTGGTGGGAGTGGCTGGCTGATTGCCTTAATTATCGGTACGATTTTAGGTATTATGCGTACTTTACCAAATAAAACTGCCAGAGCGATTGGTACGGCTTATGTGAGTTTTTTTCGTAACATTCCGCTATTAATACAGTTATTCTTTTGGTTTTATGTGGCACCTACTTGGCTGACACCTGCCTTACAAAAATGGTGGTTTCAGGAGTTAGACCCAAATACCTCGGCGGTGATTTCGGCAAGTATTGGTCTTGGGTTATTTACTGCGGCGCGTATTGTTGAGCAAGTGCGTACGGGCATTGAATCATTGCCAAAAGGGCAGACCAATGCTGCCTATGCGCTTGGGTTCACGTTACCCCAGACGTATCGTCATATCGTCTTGCCACAGGCATTTCGGGTGATTTTACCACCGATGAGCTCTGAGCTTACCAACTGTTTTAAGAATGCCTCGGTCGCTTCATTGGTCGGGGTGACTGAGCTGATTAGCCAAACCAAAACTATCAGCGAATATACCCAAAACAATATCGAAGTGTATACCTTTACCACGATTATTTATTTATTGTTTAATTTGGTGTTGATTTATTTTATGACTTGGCTTGAGAAAAAATTACGCATCAAAGGTCAAATCGATGGGGGTGGCGCATGAATATGATGGAATTACAAGCCGCAATGCCAGGGTTGATGGGTGGCTTATGGATCACCTTCAAAGTGTTATTTTTAGCTATCATTGGCGGTTTGACGTTGGGTACGATTTTAGCCTTGATGCGGTTGTCAGGCATTCGTATTTTAGCCGTGCCTGCCAAGCTGTATGTCAACTTTTTCCGTTCAGTGCCGCTGCTACTGGTATTGCTTTGGTTTTATTTTGCTGTACCGATGGTGTATAACTTGGTGACGGGCACGTATTTGACGTTGGATACCGCGTTTACTTCGTGCGTGGTGGCATTTATGGTGTTTGAAGCCGCGTATTTTTCTGAGATTGTACGTGCGGGTATCCAGTCAATTGGCAAAGGACAGGTCAATGCTGCTAAAGCCTTGGGTATGACTTATGGTCAGACCATGCGCTTTATTATTTTGCCACAAGCGTTTCGCAAGATGTTTCCGCTACTTCTACAGCAGTCGATTATTTTGTTCCAAGATACGACGTTGGTGTTTGCGATTGGCTTGGTGGATTTCTTCCGAGCCTCATACGTGCGCGGTGACTTGATGGGGCTACTCACCCCCTATATCTTGCTGGCAGGGGCGTTTTATTTTGTGGTCAGTCTAACCGCATCGACCGCTGTCAACCACCTACGCAAACGCTTTCGCATGGCTTAATCAATATTGAATAAAGGAAAATAACATGTCAGTAGTTACTAAAATTGATGAAACCACCTGGCTTAACGAATTTGGTGGCTTGGTATCAAACAGTGGACACGCCAGTCCCGATATCATGATTAATGTCAACAAAATCAGTAAATGGTATGGCGACTTTCAAGTATTGACCGACTGTACCGCGCATGTGCACAAAGGCGATGTGACCGTCATCTGTGGTCCATCAGGTAGCGGCAAATCAACTTTAATCAAAACCGTCAATGGTCTTGAAGCCTTTCAACAAGGTGAAATCTTGATTGATGGCATGTCGGTCGGCGCCAAAGAAACTGACTTGCCAAAACTACGAAGCCGAGTAGGGATGGTATTTCAGCATTTTGAACTGTTTCCGCATTTATCCATCTTAGAAAACTTGACCTTGGCACAAATCAAAGTATTGGGTCGTAGTCAGTCTGAAGCGCAGAAAAAAGGCTTGGGTTATCTTGACCGCGTGGGCTTGTCCGCGCATGCCAAAAAATACCCTGCCGAGTTGTCAGGCGGTCAGCAGCAACGGGTAGCAATTGCGCGGGCGCTCAGTATGGACCCGATTGCAATGCTGTTTGATGAGCCAACTTCCGCGCTTGACCCTGAGATGATTCAAGAGGTGCTTGAGGTGATGATTGAGCTTGCTAATGAGGGCATGACCATGATGTGTGTGACCCACGAAATGGGCTTTGCGCGCCAAGTCGCCAACCGTATCATCTTTATGGATCAAGGTCATATCGTTGAAAACTGTAGCCGGGAAGAATTCTTTGCCGGTGCGCGTAGCGAACGCGCGAAAGATTTCTTGTCAAAAATCTTAAATCACTAAATATAAGGTAAAGTTTATTTCATTAAAAAACGGCAGTCATTGCCGTTTTTTATTATAAAAGTTTGGCACAGCTTAGTTGCTCATGAGTGATTCAAATTGCTTGAGTTCCTCTTCCATATAGGCGAGTAATCGTTGGCTATGGGGCAATATTTGGCTACAGGTGACGATACAAAACTCGATTTTATCCACGTAAGTACACAAGGTAATATTCATCGCTTGGTCATTGAGCACAATCGAAGCAGGATACAGCGCCTGCAATTTTGCCCCTTGCCAATACAATGGCTGATGCGAGCCTGGTACATTTGAGATAATCAAGTTGAAACCGCGATAATCGGGAAACAGACCCGTAAGTACCTGCAATCCTGCACGGCTATAAGCCACCCCACTATAAATAATCGACGAGGCTTGCTTCATCCGTGAAAAGCGTTTTTTACTATTTTTGGTGCTGCCATTAATCGTCTTTAACCGAGCAACAGGGTCAGCAAGGTGAGTGGCAAGATTGGCTAAAATAAAGGTAATTTGATTGCCAACGTGTTGGCTTGCGCTATCGTTGTCATCGCGCAGTGATAAGGGTACAAAAGCAATCAAGGGTTTTTTGGGTAAGCCATTGATATCGAGCAAATAACGGCGTAACGCGCCCGAACAAATTGCCAAAATCACATCATTGACGGTCACAGCGTAATGTTTGGCGATGGTTTGAAAACGACTGAGATCAAAAGATTGGGCAGAGATACGCCGTGAGCTTGATACCGGTTGATTGAGGGGGCTATCTGGCGCTTGGGTGGTGGTAATGTAGTCTTTGTCAAATCGCTCTACCACATTTTTAGCTAAGGCTTTGATGGCAGGTGGGATAGCGAGCGCTTGCTCTTTGACGACACGCAGAAGGGATTTATCTTCTGGTATCAAAGCATCGAGTTGGTGACGATGACGGGTCATTAGCGACCAAATTGGCAAGCTAATTCGCTCGGTTGGCGATTCTGATAGCGATTTTTTCACCAAACGAATCGCCGCTATCCCATCGACCATAGAATGGTGAATCTTAAAATACAACGCAAAACGATTGCCTTCAATCCCCTCGATGATGTGACACTCCCACATCGGTTTGGCACGGTTGAGTAATTTGCTGTGCTCTTGGGACACGTAAGTCAATAGCTCACGGATGCGTGCTGGTTTGGGCAGGGCGATATGGCGAAAATGATGGTCGACTTCAAAGTTTTCATCGGTTTTCCACCATGCTAAATGATATAACACTTGGTTAAACGGAAAACTCGGCGGCGTCTTTTGCGTGACCATCTGCTGCACCAAATCACTGACAAAGGTATCGCTTGCGCCATCGGGAATTTCAAACAAAAACAGCCCACCAATGTGCATCGGCTGATTGCGATTTTCAAGTAAGATAAATAACTGGTCAATGGCGGTGAGCAGACGCATGCGATGTCCTTAAGTATTAAATAATAAATTAGCGGAAAAAATAGCCAGTCTGTGGCGAGCTAGCTTGTGCCATATACCGCGCTGGCATACGACCCGCCAAGAAGGCTTCACGTCCAGCCATCACCGCGTGTTTCATGGCAGACGCCATCAACACAGGGTTTTGTGCATGGGCAATCGCGGTGTTCATCAGTACACCATCACAGCCTAATTCCAAGGCAATGGCGGCATCACTGGCGGTACCGACGCCTGCATCCACCAAAACAGGCACTTGGGTTTGCTCAATGATTAGACTTAAAGTATGGCGATTTAATAGCCCTAAGCCTGAGCCAATCAAACTGCCCAATGGCATAATCGCCACACAGCCCATGCTCTCTAGTTCTTTGGCAACAATCGGGTCATCTGAGGTGTACACCATCACATCAAAGCCATCATCAATCAAGGTCTTAGCTGCTTTGACGGTTTCGATGACGTTGGGATACAAGTTTTTTTCATCGCCCAACACTTCAAGTTTGACTAGGTTATGCCCATCCAACAATTCACGCGCTAATTGACAGGTACGAACGGCGCTAGCCGCGTCAAAACAGCCAGCGGTGTTGGGTAGAATGGTGTATTTTTCGGGAGAAATCACATCAAGTAGATTGGGTTCATCTTTCTTCTGCCCGATATTCACGCGTCGAATGGCGACAGTGACGATTTGCGCACCGCTGGCAGCGATGGCTTCGCCTGTTTGTGCCAAATCTGTATATTTGCCAGTACCGACGAGCAAACGAGAGGTAAACGTGCGCGAACCAATGTGTAGGAAGTCGTTTGGGTCGGTCAGCGTATTTTGGCTTGAAGAATTTTGGGTTTCAGGATTTGGAGTTGAAGTGGTTTGGGTCATTGTCATCCCTTTTTAGAGTTTGATTGGCATGGTTATCAATCAGTAAAAAATGCTTTAGTATAACAAAATATAGCTTGTCTCAGGGTCTTTTTGTGCGCCTTAGTAGGATTTGTCCTGTTGATAAGCTACAATGGAACGCATCTTTTCTTGCCTTATTTCATTCGATAATCCCTATGCTAAATCCGATTGCCTTGCCCTATAGTTTTGCCAAACGTCATCAACTGCTGTTGCAATACTCGCAAGATTTGACTGACCCACCGACGTTGTTGATGACGGCTGATACCCCTATGGAAGCCATCAACGAAGCTAACCGTTTTGCCAGTCAAGCAGGAGTGCCACTGCCACTGAATTTTGCCATGGCACAAAGTGATGATTTTGAAAAGCAGTTAGCCGCTGTCTATGCAGGCAATACAGGGGAATCTCAGCATATTGCCGCTGGGCTTGAAGACCATCCCGACTTGATGAGTCTTGCTGACAGTGTCCCCGAAACGGAAGACTTGATGGACCAAGAAGATGATGCACCGATTATTCGGCTAATCAACGCGCTACTGTCCGAAGCTATCCGCCTAAACGCCTCAGATATTCACATCGAAACCTTTGAAAAACGGCTATCGGTGCGCTTTCGGGTGGATGGTGTGCTTAAAGAAATCGTCAGTCCAAAACGGGAACTATCACCGCTACTGGTGTCGCGTATCAAGGTGATGGCAAAACTCGATATCGCTGAAAAACGGGTGCCGCAAGATGGACGCATCTCATTACGTCTTGCTGGGAGAGAAGTGGATGTGCGGGTATCGACATTGCCATCAAATTTTGGTGAGCGAGTGGTGATGCGGCTTTTGGATAAACAAGCGGGTCGGTTAAACATGACCTATTTGGGGTTGTCAGACAATGATTATAGCGAGCTTAAACGCTTAATTCATCGACCGCATGGCATTATTCTTGTCACAGGACCTACAGGTTCGGGCAAAACCACGACGCTGTACGCGGCTTTAACAGATTTGAACGATAACACCCGTAATATTTTGACCGCTGAAGACCCGATTGAATTTCAGCTAGATGGTATTGGGCAAACCCAAGTCAATAATAAAGTGGATATGACCTTTGCCCGTAGTCTGCGAGCCATGCTACGCCAAGACCCTGACGTGGTGATGGTAGGGGAGATTCGCGATTTAGAGACCGCAGACATTGCGGTGCAAGCGTCACTCACAGGTCATTTGGTACTCTCAACCCTGCATACCAATACGGCGATTGGTGCGGTGACGCGGCTACAAGATATGGGGGTTGAGCCATTTTTGTTGTCATCGAGCCTCATTGGCGTGGTGGCACAGCGACTCGTGCGTACCTTGTGTCCGCATTGCCACACGTGGGCACTTGCCGATGCCTATCAAACGCAGATTTTTACTGAAATAGACGAAGTCGGAGAGATTAAACTGCCAAAACCTGTGGGCTGCGAGAAGTGCAATCAATCAGGGTTTCGGGGACGTACTGCGATTTATGAAGTGGTGCCTGTCGATGACAAACTGCGACAATTGATTCATAGCCAAACAGCGGAGTTTGAGCTTGAAAGCTATGCCCGTAGCAAAACACCATCCATTCGCGCCGATGGACTCAAAAAAGTGTTGGCAGGCAAAACTACATTGGAAGAAGTATTACGTGTCACTAAAGAAAAAGAGATGTGATATATTTTTCTAGTGTTAATGAAAAAATGAATATAGGTCGCTAAATTGATACAAATAACTTTTGACCAAAATAAAGCTGAAAGTAATAAAATCAAACATGGTGTAAGTTTTGATGAAGCAAAAATTGCATTACTTGACCCGAATGCGCTAGTACGTGAAGATTTTGACCACGATGAACCAAGATTTGTATTATTAGGAATGGCAAATCGCTTATTAGTTGTTGTCTATTGTTATGTGGATAATGATGATATGATTCGGTTAATATCTGCACGAAAAGCAACCAAAAACGAGGAAAAACAATATGCAAACTGAATACGATTTCTCAAATGCTCAAAGAGCGACACAAATTTCCCATCTTAATCGGTTGCGAGAACAACAGCATTTGCTGGATAAAGATGTGAGTGATTGGCTTGCAACCCAAGATGATGATACTAAAAAACATATCAGTGAAATGATTCGCCAAGTAATGGCGATGAAAATTCACACACAATCTACTGTTTAAATTATGTGTTTTAGTCACTGATGCAATGAATAACTTGCATTTTTTCAATTGACAAACGGATAAAGTTTTCGATTTTCTGACAGTGAGTGATAGATTGCTTACGTTTATTTTTCGCGAAATAGTCTGCCAAATTATTTAATTCAACGACCAGTGATTTAGCAACATTCGGATAAATCACTGGGTCATTATAAAAGTTATCCAATAGCCAAGTAAGCGTTGAAAAGTTAGTGTTACCTTCGGCTAAACGTAAAATACGTTCGTCCTCATGCGAAATTTGACAATTAATTTTCTCATTGTCACAATCAAACCACATGTCAAATGCCATTATCTTAACCTAAAACCTCCACCAACTCACCTTCCACCAAATGCGGACTCATGGCTCGCGTGACTTTTACCATCACCAGTTTACCAATCAACGTGTCATCGCCTTTGAACAATACCGTTCGCGTATTATCTGCCGTTCCCATCAAAAATTCAGGATTGCGGTCGCCATGTTGCTCCACCAGCACACGCACGGTTTGACCCACCATACCTTGGGTTTTTGCCCAAGTCGAATCGACAATCACCTTTTGAAACTCAGCCAAACGGGCTTTTTTGGTTGCTATATCAACATTATCGGGCAAGTCTGACGCAGGCGTACCAGGGCGCTTGGAGTAAATAAAGCTATACGAATGGTCAAAATCCAAATCTTTGGCAAGATTGAGTGTGTCTTGGAAATCTTGGTCGGTTTCATTGGGAAAACCGATAATAAAATCGCTTGATAAATACATATCAGGGCGCACCGCGCGCAGTTTGCGGATTTGCTCAACGTAGATATCAATGGTGTGGTTACGTTTCATGGCGGCTAGGATAGCATTGGAGCCACTTTGCACAGGTAGATGCAGGTGGGATACCAGTTTTGGTATTTTGGCATACGCTTCAATGATATCATCGCTAAATTCCAGTGGGTGGCTGGTGGTATAGCGAATGCGCTCAATACCATCAACGTGTGCCACATAATGCAATAACTCACTAAAACGGCAAATCGTGCCATCGTGTTTTTCGCCGCGGTAGCCATTGACGTTTTGCCCCAATAGCGTTACTTCACGTACCCCTTGGCTGGCAAGGCTGTCAATCTCGGCAAGTACGTCATCGAGAGGGCGCGAGATTTCTTCGCCGCGGGTGTAAGGCACCACGCAAAATGAGCAGTATTTTGAGCAGCCTTCCATGATAGACACAAATGCTTTAAACCCTTCCACTTTGGGTTCGGGTAAAAAGTCAAATTTTTCAATGCTAGGGAAAGACACATCGACGACGCCGATACGGTTTTTGGGTTTGACATCCAGCTGTTTGGTGGATTGGTCATACAGTTCTGGCAGGCGATGCAGGGTTTGCGGTCCAAACACCATATCGACATGCGGGGCACGGCTTTGGATTTTATCGCCTTCTTGTGACGCCACGCAGCCACCCACACCGATGACCAAATTCGGGTTTTTCTCTTTAAGTTTTTTCCAGCGTCCGAGTTCAGAAAATACTTTTTCTTGCGCTTTTTCACGAATCGAGCAGGTATTCATGAGCAGCACATCGGCTTCTTCAGGATTGTCCGTCAGTATCATCCCATGCGAATCGCCTAGCACATCTGCCATTTTTTCAGAGTCGTACACATTCATCTGACAGCCTTGGGTCTCGATAAACACGCGTTTGACACGAGCATCCGCTGGCGGCATGGTGGGTTCAACACTCGCCGCTAGCGTTGGCGTTACCAAATTTTGAGTTTTGGAAATCTGGGCTTTTGGGTCAAAAGTAGCAACTGTCATGACTACACCTAAATGTTTCGCCTAAAATAAACCCTCAATTATAACAGATTTTTTTGCCAAGATGCGGTAGTGATTATTTTGACAGCACTAAATAAATGACATCAGTGCTAAAATTAATAAAAAACTATTTGTCATATAAAATACGCTGCAACATTTTTATACAATTAGTTGAGATTTGGGTAAATTCTTTTTAGTCGACAATCGTTATAATCGCTTCAGCAAGGTTAACCATTTTTACATTACTTTTGTCATTTTTTGCCTACTTATCTTATTAAAGGTCTTACCAATTATTATGAAAAATCTCAAGCTTTCGATGATTTCATGCGGTGTGATTGCTGTTTTTGCACAATCTGCTTGCGCTAGTAGCTATTCTGTAGGCACGCCTAGCACGGCGGATAGTTATTTTAACCAGGCCGAACGGGAAGCTAGCCGCGGCAACTTATCGCAAATGGGCAACTATCAGCAAATGATGGCGGGTGGTAGTCTAGCCATGTATCCAGAATATTGGCAGCTTAATAAAGACTTAGACGCTCAGCCGGCATCAGCGATTGTGAGTTTTGCCAACCGTTATCCACAAACTGCGATGGCGGAAAAATTGGCGGCGGATTATGCAGAAACCAAAGCGCGGATGGGTGATTATGATGCAGTTAGACAAGTGGCAAGCTATGTAACCAATCCTGATGCCAGTGAAGCTTGTGCCATTGCGTTGGGCTTCAATCACGGTGGCGATAGCATGCGCGCTTATACCGAAAAAGGTAATGTTTGGCTCAATACTGATAAAAAATTGCCGCAGCTTTGCCAACAGTTGGCGACAGCGCTCAATGGCAATCGCATGGTTAGCAATGATGACCGTGAGCAGCGACTGTATCGTATGCTACGCACGGGCAATAATGGCGACATCGTGCAGCTTGCCAGCCGATTGGGCGTGCAGATAAGCTACAATCAGCTCATGAGCATCAGTAGCAGTCCCAATGCGTTTTTCTCACAACTCGGTAGTATGCCAGCAACTGCCAGCAATCGATATTTATATCTATATGCATTAGGGCAACTTGCCAAAAAATCTGTCAGTGAAGCGGCGATGCAGCTCAACTATGATTTGGGGCGAAATCCGCAGTTTTTTGATGCCAAAACCCGTCAATATGCCTACCGTACCTTGGGTGTGGCAAGGATGGGCGTCAATACCGATCAAGGGTTTAGTAGTGACGCGGTTGATTGGATGCAAAAAAGTCTGGGCGTACCATTTAATAATGAAGAAGCCGAAAACTATGCCCAAGCAGCGATACGCTATAGCCGATGGTCAGATTTGGCACAAGCCATTGGCGCAATGGACTATAAAAATCAGCAGCAACCGATATGGCAATATTGGCTTGCCAAAGCCTACAAATTGGGCGGCACTAGCCAGCAACGTCAACAAGCCAATCAGCTATTTAATCAATTGGCGCAAACCAATGACTATTATGGACTACTCGCCAAAGACCAACTGGGGCAGCGTTTTGACCGATTGCCGGCTACGCCACCGGTGAGCAATAGTGATTACTCACGCCTCGCAAACGATAGTTTCTTTAATCGCGCATTTATCCTCTATAAACTTGCCGCCAATCCTGCCTATACCAACCGTGAATGGAACTGGGCAGTAAAAAAAGCACGTGACCGTGGTGATGAGAGGATGATTCTGGCAGCCGCGCAAACCGCCTCGGACATGGGATGGTACGACCGTGCTATCTATGCGCTGGAGTCTACCAAAACGATTCCAAATTCGGCACTGGCATTCCCGATGCCCCATCAGTCTAGTGTCGTGCAATACAGCCGCCAAGCGGGAATCGATCCTGCCTGGGCGTATGGCATCATGCGTCAAGAAAGCCGTTTTAATATCGGCGCGCGTTCGGGTGTTGGGGCGGGGGGGTTGATGCAAATCATGCCAGACACCGCGCGCTATATCGCACGTAAATTGGGCGAACCGTATGAGCCATCTCGCGTCGCAGGGGGCGATACCAATATCCGCTATGGTACGTATTATATGGGCGATATTTTAAATAAATTGGGCGGTCAACCTGTACTAGCTACCGCGGGCTATAATGCAGGGCCAGGTAAGGCCAAAACTTGGCAACCTGAGAACGGTAGCCTAGCGGCAGATCAGTATGTTGAGACCATTCCTTATTCAGAAACGCGCAATTATGTCAAAGCCGTGATGGAAAATACCACCCATTATGATGTGCTCCTTGGCGGCAGCAACCAACCGATTAGTCAGCGTATGGGTACCATTGCTGCTAAATATTAAATTAATCTGAATTAAATAAACCCGCTAAATCTTCGCAAAAAACAACAGCTAATTGATTGATAATAGTCAATAAATTACTGTTGTTTTTTAGTATATACAGGGTTTACAAAATCTGACCCAGTTAGTATGATTTCAAAAAATTGGCATGACTCATAAACATTAGTTTCGTTTGGCAAATATTTAGTTATTTCAAGCAAAAAATTGATAAGTCAACGACCATTTTTATTACTTTTATTTTAAAAGCTCACTGTAAACGTTAAAACAACCTGCTTGTTTTTAATCACCAACTATTTGGTTTAATTGTTATGCTGTCATCTTGTCTAAAAACGTTACTCGATTTTACCAACTTGCACGCGGCATCACACGCCGTCAAATGGGCATCGTTACAGTTTCCATTACAGTTTAAAGATGATAAGGCGGCGGCAAATTTAGCTAGTTTAGTTATCAACTCAAGTCATCAAAAAAGGGCAAAGTTTAGCGGCTATTTGTCACTTGGCTACTTACTACTTGGCTGCTTGGCGGTGATGGGTACTATAGCGACCCCAGCTGCCCATGCCGACAGTGTTTTAGGGGTGGAATTATCCCCTGCTGTCTGCAAGCTCAACCCATACATGGGTAATCTTCGCCAATGTATCGAAGGCAACCCGATGACGGTGAATTTTTATCGGGTGGCGAACCAGTCTTGTAGTAATAGCCGCTATAGCATGTCGCCACTGCAAGAAAAGATCACCTCAAAAGTCATTCCAGACGGTAATATTCGCAAAAATATCTGGCAGCAGTATGGCCGCTGTAGTGGCCTAAGTACCCCTAATTATTTTCGTACCATTAACTCGCTTGCCAGTCAATTAAAACTCCCAAAAGAACTCAGTAGCGGTCGCAGTTATCGATTCGCGTCCAGTGGTTTTAGCCGCCAATTGTTATCTTTAAACCCTGGCATGAAGCCAAACTCGTTTAATTTTTTCTGTCAAAAAAATAGTGCAGGTCAATCTGTACTGACCTATATTAACGTGTGCTACGACAATAACGGACGTTTTGCCCAATGTGCCACCCGCTCTTATGCCTGTCCTAGTCAATTTTTGATTGATGGTAATTATTGAATGATGGCAATTATTTAAGGATGGCGGTATCAATTTTTGCCTAGTTTTAAGCGTTTTTTATTTTGTTCTTTGCCTCACTTCAACCTATCATTGTCAAGCTCACCCGACAATTGACCCCATAAATTTATGGTCTTTGATGGTGACAAGTGATAAACTAGGCAAGCTTTTTTAGACAACTTTTTCTGCTTTTTTCACTGCCTTGCTTTTGCAAAGGATCTTGTACTTATCATAATAGGAGCTTTCAATGAAACAGCCTGTTCGTGTTGCGGTGACTGGTGCTGCTGGTCAAATCAGTTATTCATTATTATTTCGTATCGCATCGGGTGATATGTTAGGTAAAGACCAACCTGTCATTTTACAATTATTAGAAATCACGCCAGCCTTAGAAGCCTTAAAAGGTGTGGTAATGGAACTTGAAGATTGTGCATTCCCATTGCTAGCGGGCGTCGTACAAACTGACGACGCTAATGTTGCGTTCAAAGATGCGGACTATGCCCTACTGGTAGGTGCCCGTCCTCGTGGCCCAGGTATGGAGCGTAAAGATTTGCTCGAAGCCAACGCCGCCATCTTCTCTGCACAAGGTAAAGCGTTAAATGACAACGCTAGCCGTACTGTCAAAGTATTGGTTGTGGGTAACCCAGCCAACACCAACGCCTTAATCGCACAGCGCAATGCCCCAGACCTAGACCCACGTAACTTTACAGCGATGACACGTCTTGACCACAACCGTGGTATGGCGCAACTGGCTGAAGAAACTGAAACCACCGTGAATGACATCAAAAAAATGATCATTTGGGGTAACCATTCTTCAACCCAGTACCCAGATTTGACTTTCACTACGGTAAAAGGTCAACCTGCCCTAGAACAAGTACAACGTGACTGGTACGAAGGTACTTATATCCCTAACGTACAACAACGTGGTGCTGCCATTATTAAAGCACGTGGTGCCTCATCAGCGGCATCTGCTGCAAATGCTGCGATTGCGCACATTCGTTCATGGGCACTAGGCACTGACGAGAATGATTGGGTATCTATGGGTGTTTACTCAAACGGTGAATACGGTATCCAAAAAGGTCTTATCTATTCATTCCCATGTACTTGCCAAAATGGCGATTGGAAAATTGTTGAAGGGCTAGATGTTTCATCGGCTTTCTCACAAGAAAAAATGAAAGCCACCGAAACTGAATTGGCTGAAGAGCGTGATGCAGTAAGCCACTTACTTCCTAACTAATTAGGTTACAATCTTTTAACTTGATAAAAAAACCAGTCTCATTAGGCTGGTTTTTTTACATGAAATAACCACACTATACAATCAAATCACATTTTTTTTACCCAATTTTGGCTACACTGAAGTGACTATTTAGATAGTATTAGACTAATATATTATTAGAATGGTCTGACGATATAAATAACCTGTGGCACTTTTTGATAATTTTTGAATAAAATAAGTGCTACAAAATAATGACATTAAAATAAATATTGATACTTTTAAACGTTGATACTAAACGTTGATACTTTTAACAGTACTAGGAGAACCACAATGATGACAGATGGCGAAAGAAACATTAATATGTTATTTGAACAAATGGGTATGGATGGCGATGATGCTGCGGTTGAACAATTTATTCAAGAAAATCAATTGGCGCAATCAGTCCAGCTGAGCGATGCACCTTTTTGGAGCGACAACCAACGTAAATTTTTAAAAGACGAATACCGTGCAGATGCAGGTTGGATTGAAATCATCGATGAGCTCAACACCCGTCTACACAAAGATGCCATGGATGCACAAAAACTGGCTAAATAAGTCATTTTAATACTGTTGAGGACATTATCTGAGTGTATTAAACAATAACTAAAAAACCCAATCAGTGATTGGGTTTTTTACATTGTCAAGACAAGTGGTCAAAATAATTAGTGAGCCAATTTTTGTAAATGGGCAATACGGTCATCAAGGGAGGGGTGGCTGGCAAATAACTGGGCAAAACTAAATCCCCCTTTACCTTCATTAATGGCAAAGGCTTTCATGCCTTGTGGCATATAGTCAGGATGCTGGCTGGCAGGTTTTAACGCTTCTAAGGCAGCAATCATGTTGTATTTACCCGCCAAACGCGCGCCTGCTTCATCAGCACGGTATTCACGGTAACGAGAGAACCACATGACCACCGCTTGTGCAGCAATACCAAACACAATATCTAACACCATACTGGTAATGTAATAACCCATGCCAGGTGAATTGCTGTCATTTTTAAATACTGCCTGATCTACAAATAGCCCCACAATGCGCGCAAAGAACATCACAAAGCTGTTAACCACTCCTTGGACAAGCGCTAAGGTCACCATATCACCATTGGCAACGTGACCAATCTCATGAGCAAGTACTGCTTCCACTTCTTCTCGGTTCATCGATTGTAGTAGCCCGGTCGATACCGCAACCAAAGCTTTGTTTTTATTCCAACCTGTGGCAAAGGCATTGGGCGATGGATTCTCAAAGATACCCACTTCTGGCATATCAATATTGACGTTTTGCGCCAAACGGCGAACCGTTTCGACCAGCCAAACTTCCAACTGGGTAGCAGGCTGTTCAATAACTTGCGTACCTGTAGAGCGTTTGGCGAGCCATTTTGACATCAACAGCGATACAAACGACCCTATCATGCCATAGATGAAACACATCACCAGCAGGCTAGTCGTGCCTGTGCCGCCCAAATTGAACCCTAGCATTGGCGCGATGACGTTCATGACGATACCAAACACCACCATCACCGCTAGGTTAGTTAAAAGAAATAAGCCAATTCGTAACATGACGGTTTCCTAAAGACAATCAAACGATTAAATATACTTATCAACAATAAGTTGACTATGATATTTAGTATAATAGCGTTTAATGCAACAAATTAAAGGGAAAAGTAGCATAAATTTGTAACATAAAAAAAGCCAGTATTAAACTGGTTTTGGGCTTCTGGTTTTGGGCTTCTGGTTTTGGGCTTCTAGACACGTTTGTTAGCGGACAATCCTATAAGTATTTGATGAGTTATAGCTAACATTTTGAAAGCCATTGCTGCTAGTACTAGAGCGCAGATTGGGGTCATTGCGATATAAGTTGTTGTAGCGGCTTAACACCCGTTGTACGTAATCACGAGTTTCACGAAATGGGGGAATGCCGCCGTATTTACTGACGTTGCCTTCACCGGCATTGTAGCTTGCTATCACATGCTGAATATTACCAAAACGGTTTTGTAAGAATTTCAAATACTTTGCCGCGCCTTCGATGTTCTCCGCAGGGTTCCAAGCGTTATACACACCAAACCGCCTAGCTGTCGCGGGCATTAATTGCATTAACCCCTGCGCCCCAACAGGTGAGCGTGCATTGGGATTAAAACCTGATTCAGTATGCATCATGGCTTTCATCAATGCAGGGTCGACACCATGACGCAGCGCCGAAGCCACAATCATGCTATCGTAGCTATTTTTGTTGCCACGCGCACTGGCAGGTACTGCAGCTTCATTGGCGCCCCAATTGCTATAACTATGCACATTGGTATCCGCGTAATAAGTCACTTTGACTTTTTTGGTAAAATTTTGGAAGTTATTCCCTGCAGGGCGGTTGTTGCTGACTACATTGGTCAACAGCACCTGACCATTGCTGTCTTTAAACACATACATATTGCCAGCGTTCGCTGCATGCATATTTGCCAAACTGCCCAATGACAATAGAGAAGCCGCTAGCCAATAAGGTAGGCGAGGTTTCTTTACAAACAATACCATAAATATACCTATGTTAGATTTTTTGACAATATTTCAAACTTAGAGGTCAGCGTAACGTTTCACAACGACATAAAAAGATAAAAGTCGTTATGTTTCAATGACATTTGATAACATTATTATAAAAGAATTGGCAGGAAATATACCATAAATCTGTCAAAAACTGGTTAAAGTTTACAAAAAATCAGATAAGGGGGAAAAAGAGGAAAAATGGCCAAAAAACTTGTCAACCTGTTGGGTTTCATGCCATGGACTCAACAATATATGAGTTGGAATTTTTAGCCAAATTAACTATCAAATTTTCAAGGCCAAAATCTAAAAAAAAAAGTAAAATTTTTTGCTTGCACTTTGCAAAAAACCATAACTATTTGATTTATATTAAGAAAATAATTGGTTAAAAAATAACCAATTTAGAGATAGCCTATAGTGATATGCGGGTTATTGTTGTCAAGTCAGAAGTTATCCACATGGTTATCCACATAAATTGGGGAAAATGACCTAAATAATTGATATTTATAACAAATAAAACAAAATAAACACCAATAAAACCGAAAAAAATCTCACAGCCCATTTGCTACATGACAAAAAAATGACAAAGTGTTGAATATATTTTTAAGATTTAATTAACGCATAGCCCGTCAGCTTATTTTATCGAGTCGTAAGGTCGTTTATTAAACCAAAAAAACCTGCACCAACTTAAATTTTGATACAGGTCTACTATTGTTATATTGTTAAATGGCTAACAAGTTATGTCTCGTCGGCGGTATCCAATGGCTGCTGTAGTAATTGTTCAAATGGTTCAAGCACTGGCGCAAGCAGTTTGGCTTGTGCTTGCGACAACACTTCCTCAGGGGCGATACCAAATTCACCCAACAACTGCTTAAGCTTGTCCACCGACATCATGGCAGTCAGTTTGGTTTGACCTGTTTCATCATAGCTGAGGTCTTCAATCACTTCTAACTTATGCAATTCGTGTTGCAATTGTCCAAAATTGGCGGGTAAGGTTAATTCAAACCGCTGTAATTGACCTACCAATAACTGCTGCACGGCAAGGGTGAGTTGCTCGATACCTAATTGCTCATGGGCAGAGACATACACCCGATTGGGCTTGGCTTTATCACTATAACCGATGTGCGGCGGCTCACCTGTGAGATCAATTTTATTAAACACATTTAGCACAGGCACTTGATTATCAATTTCCGCTAACACGGATTGTACCGCGGCGATTTGCTCATGCATGTCTTCACGGTGACTATCAATGACATGCAGTAACAAATCTGCCTCTAAGGTTTCTTCTAGCGTGGCATGGAAGGCTTCCACTAGCTCATGCGGCAAATGACGAACAAAACCGACCGTGTCGACAAGTACCACCTTACCCACGCCTGACCATGACACACTCCGTAACGTCGGATCAAGCGTCGCAAATAGCTGATTGGCGGCATAGATGTTTTCATGGGTCAAGGTATTAAACAAGGTGGATTTACCTGCATTGGTATAACCGACCAGTGAAATTGTCGGTACTGATGATTTTTGGCGTTTGGCACGACCTTGTGCGCGGGTTTGTTTGACCTTATCAAGCTTGGCTTTGAGCTGCCCGACACGCACCTGTAACAAGCGTCTATCGGTTTCAAGCTGGGTTTCGCCTGGACCGCGCAGACCAATACCACCTTTTTGGCGTTCCAAGTGCGTCCAGCCGCGTACCAAGCGAGTCGCTAAGTGATTAAGCTGGGCAAGCTCAACTTGCAGTTTACCTTCATAGGTTCGCGCACGCTGGGCAAAAATATCCAAGATAAGACCCGTTCTATCAAGCACACGGCACTGCACCAAGCGCTCAATATTGCGCTCCTGCGATGGGGTCAAACTATGGTTAAAAATGACAATATCTGCCTCATATTGCTTGACAAGTTCCCCGATTTCTTCGGCTTTACCCGTACCCACAAAGTATTTGGCGTCAGGCTTAGACCGCGTACCTGTGACCAAGGCTTGTTTTTGTGCCCCTGCCGAATCCACCAGCAATTCAAATTCTTCCAAATCGTCTGGGTCATTGAGATGGGTAATATTTAAATGGACTAAGATGGCTTTTTCACCACCTTCATAACGCTCAAAATACTCCAATGATTTATCCTTTCGTTGTGAGTGTAAAAATGTGTCTATTTATAAGTGTACTATTACTATTTAAGTTTATTAAGTTAAACATTCGCTTAAATAGTCGATAGCCGCATTAGAAAAGCGCTAGACACGATAGATGGATTATGCATATCAATATAAGGTTTTTTTGCAGAACTTTTAGTCAAATTTACAATTAGTAACTTAAAACGGGGGTAAAGGCGCAGGTTTGGTCATGGTTTTGCCATGAAAACGTCATTGAAACGACACTGGTGTCACGCATACTGAATTCATCCAGACTGACTAACCATCCAATTAGATGATGGGGGCTTTGTAGCTTTGACAATGAGTCAATGACAAGCTAAGGCATTTTTCGCTCAGCAACTGGCCAATGCCATAGCAAAAATCACCATAGGTAACAGTAAGATGACTGATTTTGTAGAACAAACTAATTTTGTAGAACAAAATAACGGCGCCAAATTATACGAAGATATCGCCACTTATCCTGTTGATAGTCTTTTTAATACCCAGTTGATTGCGCAGTTGCTGGAACATAATTTTGCTGATATGGCAGTGGTAGAGACCCTAGCCCCGCTGGTGAAGCCAACGATTAGCCGCCCAAGCGCGCGTCATCGCCCGTTATTTAAGTCAGTGATTATTAACGTGAGTGAGGATAAGTTTTCGCTACAAACCCAGCAGCATTTACTCAATGCCCAGCGCCTACGTACTTTGACCTTTACCCAAGCGTTTTCTGTAAGTTTTGCGGGATTTCATCCAAGCTCGGAGCAGCCGCTAGATCGGGACGATTTTGATAATTATTGCACCCATGTGGTGGTGTATGACGAAACCAAAAAAGATAGCTTTGGGCAACCACTTGCGGTGGCAACCACCCGATTATTGGATAAAAACGGCGCGATAAAAGCTGGGCAATTTTATAGCGAGCATGAGTTTAGATTAGGTCGCTTGCTCGATGATTACCCCTATAATGTGCTAGAAATCGGTCGCACCTGTGTTCACCCAGATTACCGAGGTATTACCACGATTAATCATTTGTGGGAATCTATCGCGGCAGTCGCCAAAGCTTACAATGTCAATGCGTTTATGGGCTGTGCCTCAGTTCCGATGGAAGAGGGCAATGTGCAAAGCTGGTTAGATCATCAGCTTGATAGCACCAAGCTAGATGTCAAAGTGACCCGTAAATTGCCAGAAGACAAATTATCCGCTATCGACTTGGCGCAAGTGGCTGATGTGGACTTGGCGAATCCGCAAAATTTTGCCTTGCCAGCGCTGTTAAAAATGTACGTCAAAATGGGCTGTAGTCTTGGCGCAGCGGCTTGTTATGACCCTGAGTTTGATTGTGCCGATGTGTTTGTTTGGTTGCCATTTGAACAAGTCAAACCGCGCTATCAGCACTATTTGCACTAACTTGTTTATTGAAAAAGGCAAAGGTGGTAATCTTGACCAAGATAAACCGAGTTTGGTTACTATTATTGAGTGATTGATACTTAGTTATTATTACTCGGTTATTGATACTTAGGTATTGTTACTTAGTGATTGCTATTGGGTTATTGCTAAAACTCAAAAAGACGCAGTAAGCCATATGCCCAATAATTTGCTATACTACATCCACAATTTTTCACTCACATATTTACCTTATGCAAAAATCTAACCGTAAAACCGCGCCATCGGCGTTGACGATCAGCAGACTACTTAGCGAAACAGCAAAACAACTGCGACAACCTGCTACCTATAGTAAAAAGAATTTGGCGACCCAGTGGCAACGCAGCAAACGCGTTGTGAATTTAATGGCAGCGATTCAAACAGGGGTTGGCTATGCGTGGCAGATTAGCCGCACACCGAATCCCGATAATCAGCAAATCATCCAACAGATTCAAAAATTCTGTAAAAAATCGCTTAAATCGTTAGGCATTGAGGTGATTGCACTTGAGCCAATACCGACACATCACGCGCTATGGGCGAGCAACCATATCTCTTGGCTCGATATCCCTGTGGTGGGTAGTATTGTACCGACCTTCTTTTTGTCCAAAGCCGAAATCGCGCATTGGCCGGTGATTGGTTGGATGGCGACCACCGCCCACACTTTATTTATCCAGCGCGGTTCGGGCGATACCAGCAAAATCAGTGAGCAGATGAGTGAGTTTTTATCACAAGGCTCACCCGTGGTTTTCTTCCCAGAAGCGACCACCACAGACGGTACAGCGATTAAACGTATTTATGGCAACTTATTGCAGTCTGCGATGGACAGCCAAGTGCTCATTCAACCGATTGTGATTTGCTATGTCAACCAAGATGGCGAACTTGACCAAAACATTCCGTATTATGGCGATATTGGGTTGATAGATAGCGTCAAACGTGTACTCGATAACCGCCCTGCCAAAGCGTATGTGTTGCCGTTACCAGCCATTGACCCTGCGGGTAAAACCCGAAACGAAATTACCGCCATCTTGCAGCAGCGCATGGTGGATGGACTGGCGCGCTTGCATGGGCAAGTGCTTCACCCTAAACAGCCTTAATCGTTACGACTATAATTAAGTAGAAAAGCCAAGCTGCCATCACCTTGGCTTTTTTTTATCATGTGAATATCACAGACGCTCACTAAATTTTTTCAGTCAAATAGCATTGTAATAAAAGGTAAAAATTTCACCAAATCTGTTATTATGTACGTAACAAAACGTTATATGACAATCACTTGCGATTAAATACTCGCTACAGCGGTTAAACCGTTAACCTGCATCAATTACCCATGAGCCATGCTTAATCAAACCATCACTTGACAACGTTTCTTATCTATTTTTTTGCACGACTATTTTATACGATTATTGTTGCACCGTTATTTTTACACTTTGCCCACCACAATGATGAATGAGTTTAATACCGATTGGATGAGCGCAAGCTTGTGGTTATTTTGCCCCGTAAATTTTTTCACTACCCCTCTAAATTTGTTTACTAAAAAGGTTCTTGATATGCGTACCGATATGTTCCAACAAATCTTAAATGACCTAAACAGCTCTTCAGCAGACGTAGAAGCCTCTGCGCTGATTTCAACCGATGGTTTGATGATTGCGTCAGCATTGCCAGCGGGCATTGATGAAGACCGTGTCGGTGCGATGTCAGCCGCGCTACTATCGCTCGGTGACCGTGCAGGTCGAGAACTAGCGCGTGGCAGTATCGAGCGCGTCATGGTGCAAGGCGAAAAAGGCTATGTGATTATGTCGGCATCGGGTACAGAAGCGGTATTGACCATTTTGACCAAACCAAATGCCAAATTGGGTCTGGTGTTCTTGGATATGAAGCGTGCGGCTGAAGCCTTATCAAAACTTATCTAAAACTTATAAACATTAAAAAGTTTCCCCTTTTCAGCCAATCACTAATATTAGCAACCGTGACTCAATCAAAAATTTATAAGGAGAGGTAATGAAATCTGTACAATTACCCGATATGGACAAACCGGCGGGCGATGCCACAGCGCATCGTCTGACTTACTCAGATGGCTTAAGTCGTGTCGTTTATACCACCGAAAACGAGCTACCTTACCCAGATGGCAAACTTATCGTTTCACGCGTGGATTTAGATGGCATTATCACCCACGCCAATGACGCCTTCGTGGATATCAGTGGCTATAGCCGTGATGAATTAATTGGCGCGCCGCATCATATTTTGCGACATCCACAAATGCCAAAAGCCGCCTTTAAAGACTTGTGGCAAACAGTCGAAACAGGCAAAAAATGGCATGGCTATGTCAAAAACTTGTGCAAAGATGGCAGCTACTACTGGGTGTATGCGACAGCTGTGCCCAATATCCGCCATGGCGAAACGGTTGGCTATACCTCGGTACGACGCAAACCATCACGCAGCAAAATCGCGCAAGCTGAAGCACTGTATCGCAAAATGCTAGAGGAGCAAGCCTAATGACAATTAATTTACTCATTGCGCCTGACTTCGCGCCTGAGCGTTTTGCAGGCTGGCATATGCTCAATACACTGCTACAAAAAAAATCTGGCATTCACATTCACTTACTGACACCCGCGTCTGCGCATGAACAAAACGACTTAATCCAAGCGCAAAACGTGGATATTATCTATGCCAATCCCTTCGATGCAGCGACAATGATTCGGGAGCAGGGTTATCGTGCGGTGGCGCGTCCACTGGGCAAATCTGATGAAATGGTGATTGCTGCAAAAGCCGATAGCGGCATTGTAGCACTTGATGATTTAAAAGCAGGCTGCACCATTGCCATGGCAGATAACCGTGATGTCAAATTGATTGGGCTTCGTCTGCTAGAAGCTGTGGATTTGTTAGAAACGGACATTACTTGGAAAGTTACCGAGACTTACCAAGCCGCTGCGCGTAATTTGATTAAAGGCGAAGCCGATGCGGCATTCTTTTTATCTGAAGTTTATCATAGCTTGTCACGCTTGACTTTATCGCAAATGCAGGTATTGGTTGAAAGTGATTTGAGCGATATCAGCCATGTGTTGCTGGTTAAAGAGAGTTTTGCCGACAGTGAGCCATTTATCGATGCTTTATTAAGTTTAAAAGACACCGCAGAGGGCGAACAAGTCTTACAAGAACTGGGGATGAGCGACGGTTTTGAGCCGATGACCCAAGAAGACGGCGAGTTTATGATTGATTTGATGGATACCTTATTGGATTAATCGGTCAAGCTTGTCATCTTGCCCAATAGCGCAATTCATGTTTAGATGAAGTTGCGCTTTTTTTATGCTGAAGCGTTTTGATTGCAATCGGGTTTAATAGTATAGTAGGGGATAAATGCGGCAGTTTTTCACAGCGCTAGTCATTAATACCTCACCCTTGTCACATAACTTTTTATATAATTAGGCTAATTTTTTGAGGAATCAGCATGTATTCATTGTCGAATCGTAATCGTAGAAAATTTCAAAAACATTGGCTTAATTTTCGTCTCTATAGTCGCCAAGTGATTGACCAACCGATGAATATGGATATCCACACCAGCCGCATCATGGCAGCGATGGAGCTTGATGAAAAAGAGCCCTTACAAGGTGCGTTAGCCGATATGTTTTATGGTTGTTGGTTTGACGTGCCCTATTTTGGTGACCGTATCCTCAACCAAGTCAGAGAAAAACTAACGCCAACACTGCTACAAGGGTTTGATCAATGCATCAATCATGGTGAGTATGTGTTTAGAGTAAGCCATCTTGCCACGCGCTGGAGCGTATTGGTATCGCCTTCAATGAACACTTATCAACACCAACTACGTGTGTCCACTGATGACTCAAAAGTAGTGGCACAAATGACGATCGCTTCGCTATTAGATATCATGGAAGAAGAAGACGATCCAGAAGACCAAGCTGAGCAAATTGCCGAAATCGAAGAAGAATTCTTTAACCATTGCCTTGTTTGTCATGACCGATTGGCATTTAGTATGGTTTGGTGGGAAATGTCAAAAAACAAATGGGATTTTAATGACAAATGGCTTGAAACCAAAGAATATTTTGCCAAGCAAGCCGCTTAATTATAGCCGAATGAATTAGCTTTTGAATTTACCAAGCCTATCACAGTGATTGACAACATGACCTTTGCCGTCTATCAAAATTTAAGGAAAACACCATGCCAGAACAAAACGACACCTATGTGATTTTAACGCCTGCCGGGGTATTGCATAGTTTTTCAAGCGCCAATCCCTCAGAGCAGCAACTAGCCTTACAAGCGGTGCTCGCACCTGAACAAAGTATGACGGCGCGGGCATGGGGTGAGCGTTATAGTGACACTTGGCTAGATATGTTTATCGAAGAAGGTTGGATTGAAACCATTGACAAGCGGGTGGTCGCTCCGCACGTGCAGCTGGATAATTTCTTAAAATATGTAGCAGCGAGTCTATCAGGTAGTCGCCGTGTCGTAATTGCATCAGATGAAGGCTTCTGTCTGGCAAAAATGGGCTTTACCCAGCAACAAGCAGAGACGCTGTCGGTAGCCGCTGCCGATTTTTATGGCTTTTTAGAACGCCAACAGCAGCGCGGTTGGGCGGTACATGGCTATGGGGTGTCATTTTTTACCAGTATTGATATGTTGATGCCCAATACCAGTATTGTGTTTTTATGGATCAACAAAACGGGCTATTTCTTGATTATCGAAGATGAGCCGCTCATCAATAACCGCGCGTTTGTGGAATTGGTGTGGGGCATTAAAGCGACGGGGGAACGTTTTGAGCAGCGTGCAAGACTGGCAGAACAATCAGACGCTAAAGAAGGTGATGCGGCAGACGATGATACCCAAACGGTTAATTGATAGACTGTAAAAAATAACACCGCTGAGAGTTAATCAGCGGTTTTTTATTGTCAGTGATTTTTATTGAAAGCTTCCATTCAGCTTAAGGTCAGTTTAATGCCAGCTAAATATCAACTTAGTGTGATACCTTTACTATCTTTTGGCGTCACTCTAAAAATCTGCACTTTAAACAGTATGTTTTGACCTGCCAATGGATGATTAAAATCCACTTTGATAGCATTTTCAGTGACGTCACTCACCACACCCACGAGGGTGGTTTTGCCTTTGTCTTCAAATTCCATCATGGTGCCGACTTCAGGCAAATTGCCCGTCACGGCAAACTGCGCATGACTAAAAGTCTGTACGTTATCAGGGTTCCACTCACCAAAGGCTTCGTCAGGCGATAGCGATGCGGTGCGCGTGTCACCGGCTGTCAAGTTGATAAGTACCTTCTCAAACCCTTCAAGCAGACTACCATCACCCACCACCAAGCGAACAGGTTCGCCACGCTCAAAGGTTGAGTCGATGACGGTGCCATTTTCTAAGCTGACCTCAAAATGCAAATCAACGGTTGAGTCTTGAGTGATGCGGGTTTGTTCGTTTGGCGTAATAATGTCATGATTCATGCGGTTGTTCATCCATCTAAAAATTAAAGGGTGTTACGTTTGGATTCTAATAAAAACGCATCGATTAAAATCAACGCAACGCCAATATTAATCGCCACATCAGCTATATTAAAAATCGGGAAATGCCACGCATCGCCATAGTGGACATGCAAGAAGTCAATCACATAGCCCAAACGTACCCGATCAATCAAATTGCCCAAAGCGCCCGCCAGCACCAATGATAAACCCAAAGCCAATAATTTGGCTTGTTGGGGTATTTTGCGTAGATACGCCATGAGACCCAAGGAAACAGCCAATGCCAGTCCGCTAAACAGCCATTTTTGCCAGCCGCCTTTATCTGCCAAAAAACTAAACGCCGCACCATAGTTGTGGGCAAGGGTAAAGTTAAAAATCGGCTCAATAATCGGCGTGGTTTGGTACAGCTGGTAGTTGTGCTCAAAGTACAACTTGGTAAGTTGGTCGATAATCATTACCAAAACCGCAATACCATACCACATCATGGCTTTGTTGCCGTTGATGGGTAGGGTAGTGGATGAATGAGTGGCAGCAGTCGTTACATGTGTATTAGGCATAATGGCGTACCTCGCCTTGACCTTCGACATTCTGGGCGCAGCGACCACAGATTTCTGGATGGGCAGGATTGATGCCGATATCCTCGCGAATATGCCAACAGCGGATACATTTTTCACCCGAGGCAGGCTTGACCACTACCGCAACTTGGTTATTTAAATCAGTGGCTTCATCGGTATAGGTCACATCGCTTGGTTTTTCGGCGAATGGTTTTACGCTTGCTTGGCTTGAAATCAACACAAATTTGAGTTCATCGCCTAATCGATTGAGTGAAGCCATGGTAGTATCTGGTGCATACACGGTGACATTGGCCGATAAATTGGCGTTAATCACTTTATCAGTGCGCGCAATTTCATAAGCTTTGTTAACAGTTTCTTTGACATTCAAAATCGCTTGCCAATCCGATTCGCTCACGTCATCTAAGACCACTTCTGGGAATTCATACCACTCTTCGGTAAAGATGTAACCATTGCCATGGCTTGTATGCGTCCCTTTTAAGATTTCCCAGGCTTCTTGTGCGGTAAACGACAAAATCGGTGCAATCCAGCGCAGTAACGCATGGGCAATATGATAAATCGCGGTTTGTGCTGAGCGGCGCGCTTCACCATTGGCTTTGGTGGTGTATTGACGGTCTTTGATAATGTCTAAATAAAAACCGCCCAAATCTTGTGAACAAAACCCCACCACCGCTTGACACACTTGGTGAAAATCCATATTGGTATAAAATTGGCGAATGTCAGCTTGTACCGCTTCAGCGCGTTTTAAAATGTACTTGTCAAGGCTGACCATATTGCTAGCATCCACCATGTCGGTCGCTGGGTCAAAGTCGTCTGTATTTGCCAGTAAAAAACGAATGGTGTTACGAATACGGCGATACATATCGGTAGTGCGCGCAAAGCCTTCAGTCGATACCGCCATCTCGTAACGATAGTCACTTGAGCCGACCCATAGACGCACGATATCAATACCATATTTATTGGCAAGTTCTTGCGGCTCAAACCCTTTGGTATTGCCTTTGGATTTTGATAATTTATAGCCTTTGGCATCTACGGTAAATCCGTGTGTCAACACTTGCTTGTACGGTGGACGACCATAAATCGCTTCACTCACCAAAAGCGACGACTGAAACCAACCCCGATGTTGGTCAGAGCCTTCAAGGTATAAATCCGCAGGATTGGCTAAGTCGGGACGATTGGCGAGCACGGCAAAATTGGTTGACCCTGAGTCAAACCACACATCTAGCGTATCAGTCGATTTTTGATACTCTTTAGCATCATCCCCGATAAAGTCTTCAGCCGCGGCATCAAACCATGCTTCCACACCACCTTGCTCAATCACTTGCGCGACTTTTTCCATCAGCTCAGCCGTATTTGGGTGCAAATCGCCCGTGTCTTTATGGATAAAAAAGGCAATCGGCACGCCCCAAGTACGTTGGCGGCTGATACACCAATCTGGGCGACCATGCATCATCGATTCGATACGATTTTGTCCCCAACTTGGCGTCCATACCACCTTTGGAATATCGGTCAATGCTTGCTCACGCAGACCTTGCTCACGCAAACCTTGGCTTTCCATGTTGATAAACCATTGGGGCGTTGAACGGAAAATAATCGGCGTTTTGTGTCGCCAGCAATGCGGATAGCTGTGAGTAATCACGTCATGCTTGAGCAAATGGCCACTGGTTTTGAGCGTTTCGATAATTTTTGGTTGCGCTTTATAAATATGTTCGCCGACAAAAACTTTGGCTTCAGGCAAATACACGCCGTTACCTGCGACAGGGTTTTCGGCGGGCAGGTGAAATTTTTGCCCGACCATATAGTCATCGACACCGTGCGCGGGCGCAGTGTGTACCAAACCCGTACCGCTATCTGCCGTCACGTGATCGCCTGTGATGATTGGCACTTGGCGCTCGGCAATCAGTGGATGCTGTGCTTTAAGTACGGTTAATGCATCGCCTTTCACGGTCCCCAACACACTGTATTCTTTGGCGTTAAACACACTCATTAAATGCGGAACTAAATTGTAAGCGACAATCAAATGGCTGATTCTCGGCTGTGGTTTTTCGCCTGCCATTTGATAAAACAAGCGCTCGCCCGAACCGTTGTCAGCGGTTTTTTGATAAGTTGCGCCAATTTTTTCTAACGCTTTGGCAGAACGCTGATTATCGGGGGCAACATGAAACCAAATCGTTTCTCGCTGCGGTAGGGCATGACTTAGCATAACCGATTTAATTTCAGCATTGGCCCCTGAACCCCAATATTCACGGGTCAAAAAGGTATAGCCAATGGCAATCGAATTTTCTTCAATATTATCATCGTAAAAACGGGTTGTGCCAATAATGTTATTGGTTTTTTTATCGACAATCGCAAAGGCTTTTTGCTCAAGGGCTTTTTTGAAATACGGCTCAAATACCGCAGGTTCGTGGCGTTTTTCCGGTAACGCTTCCCAAATCAAAGGGTCAGATGCACTTGCCTGTAAAGCGGTTTTATCGTCTTTGGTTAAACGGCGAAGTAAATAATTAGGCGTGTCAAGCGTAGTAGGAATAGCAAAGGCTTGTTTGTTAAACGTCACTTTTACCACGGAGTATTCTAGCTCAGAGCTTGCGGTAATCGCCTGATTGGCAGGCAACGTCCAAGGCGTGGTGGTCCAAATCACCGCCTGCAAAGCGCCATCAATCGCTTTAGTCGCCGCTAATGCCTCACGGTTGACGATATCAAAACCGACATAAATCGCATCGGATTTTTTATCTTCATATTCCACTTCTGCTTCTGCGAGCGCCGAACCACAATCCAAACACCAATTCACCGGCTTCATACCACGAGTGATATGCCCGTTTTTGTAGATTTCTGCCAATGCACGGACCGTATCAGCTTCTTGCTTGAAGTTCATGGTCAGATAAGGATTTTCCCAGTCACCCAGTACGCCCAAGCGTTTAAAGTCAACCATTTGCAGGTCAATTTGGCTTTTGGCATAGTCACGGCAAGCGCCGCGAAATTCGGTTGACGTCACGATGGCACCGTTTTTGCTTTTATCTTTATGGGGTTGACCCACTTTACCGATAATGCCTTCTACCTTTTGCTCAATCGGCAATCCATGACAATCCCAACCCGGTACATACGGCGCGTCATAACCGTCAAGCGTCTTGTATTTGACAATCATGTCTTTAAGCACTTTATTCACCACGTGACCCAAGTGAATTTGACCGTTGGCATAGGGAGGGCCATCATGCAATACATACTTTTCACGACCTTGGCGAGCGCGACGAATTTGGGCATACACATCGTCGGCAAACCATTGTTCTAGCCATTTAGGTTCGCGTTTGGCAAGGTCGCCACGCATGGGAAATACGGTATCGGCAAGGTTTAGGGTGTCTTTATAGTCGATTGACTGATTGTCAGTGTTGTCGGTCATGTAACTCTCGGTATTCTATAAAAAGTGCAAAAGGTAAAAAATTGATAACAGGGTATTATATGTTAAAATTGGCAGATTGACAAAGCGTGGTTTGGCTTATCTCACTCTTAATTTTGGTAAGTTTGTCACAAAAAAATCTCACTCACCAAAATACCTATAAAATGCTGAAAATAGTTGAAAACGCTAAAGATAGTTGGGGAAGGATACAATTTTCCACTAGCTTACAAGGGTTAAAGCATTTACAGTCAATGCCAAATGGCAGCGCAGCGTATAAGGAAGTATAGGCAGGTTATTTTTAACCCTACCGACTCAAAGAATTTGGCTAGCTTGGGTAAGTCTAGTATGTTGCTTAGGAGTAGCAGGGTGGAGGCTGACACGCCAAAGTCATTAAGGGATTGATTTCGCAAAAGCTTGCTGCTCGCGCCAGTTAAGTAAATCCACCACGTCTTGGGCAATGCCTTGTTTTAATGCGTCAAGCCCAGCATAATTTTTTTCCCCATGTAAAAAATGCAAAAACGTCACCGTCAGTTCTTTGCCGTACAAATCTCCATCAAACTTCGGAAAATTGACTTCCAGTCGCCATTCTACCCCATACTTATTTTTTAGCGCAGGACGAGTACCCACATTGCAAGCGCCAAATAAACTGCCTTTAGTAAGTCCTTGCACGCCAGTTTGACTGTTTCTCCCCAGTGTTGATAAATCTGTGCCATCGGTAGCGGTCACCGATACGGCAAAAATCCCATGTAGGGCAGGCTTGATGCGGTTTAGCGCAATATTGGCGGTGGGAAAATCAAGTGTGCGACCGATTTTATCGCCATGTTCCACCATGCCAGTAATCGCATAATCTCGCCCTAGCAGATGCTTTGCGGTTGCCAAGTCCCCTTGCTGCAAACAGTCTCGAATGCGGGTTGAGCTGACGCGCTCATCTTGATGCGCATGGTCGGTCACAGTATGTAAAATTTGCACAGGCAAGCCAAACGCACGCAAAAACTCACTATCGCCAGTGCGGTCATGCCCAAAGCGAAAATCATCGCCCAATACCAGATGCTTCACGTTTAATTCGACCAACATTTTTGCAAAATCGTGTGCCGATAAATTCCGAAAGTCATTATCAAAATTTGCCACAATCAAGCTATCGATATTGTGTTCAGCAATCAATTGGGTTTTTTCTGCCAAATTGGTGAGTCTTGCAGGGGCGGTTTGCGGGCTAAAAAACTCACGCGGCTGTGGTTCAAATATCATCACCATACTGGCAAGTTGCTGAGATTTTGCCAAAGACTTGGCTTTATCCAGCATCGCTTGGTGACCCAAATGTACCCCATCAAAATTACCAATCGTCAGTACCGAATCAGGTAATAGGGTTGGATTTTTTAGCCAGTCAGATAAATCAATCACGTTCATAGGCATCGCAAACTATCAATTTTATGAAATCGCTTATTATAAAGTAAAAATGTTGCTAACATACGCGCTAATAAGATTTTTCGGCAAATTTTAGCCGCATTTTTTAGTTCAATTTTGGAGTCGCTATGTCTGCAGCGCATCACAACCTTTGTATTCGCCTAGCTGCGATTGATGATTTACCGCGCATCGTTGAAATTTATAACCAAAGTATCGCAGGTAAGCAAGCCACGGCAGATTTACAGCCTGTGAGCGTGGCAGATAGGCAAGCGTGGTTTGACGCTCATACGGGCAACCGTCCGTTGGTGGTTGCCCAAACTAGCTCCGAAAATAGCTTAGGTGAAATCATCGGTTGGGGCAGTTTATCTGATTTATATGCGCGTCCTGCCTATCATATCAGTACTGAAATCAGTATCTATGTGGCACAGGAAGCCAAAGGGCAAGGTGTGGGCAAGGCGTTGGTCAATTATTTAATCGAAGTTGCGCCAAGTTGTGGGGTACAGCAAGTTGTTGCGCTCATTTTTGCGCATAATACACCAAGCCTTGCGATGTTTGGTAAGCTAGGATTTGAGCCATGGGGCAAGTTTAAGCAAGTTTGTGATATGAACGGATTTATTGCTGATGTGGTGATTTTGGGAAAAAGTGTAGCTTAGATAAACAAGGCGCATGTTGAGCCTTGTTTGTGTTACAAAATTATTGTTACTAGCAGACGATTACGTATTATTAGGATATTGCGTTGTCATTGGCTGCGCTATTATCATCAGATTGCAGTGAGAGCTCCAGCTCGCTTTCCTCGGTTTTATTGGCCGATTTACTCTCTAGCTTAATAAGTAGGCGTAAATCGTTGGGTGAATCAGCGTGTTGGATGGCATCGCGGTAAGTGATGTCGCCATTTTCATACAAATCAAACAACGCTTGGTCAAAGGTTTGCATCCCTAGTTCACGGGAACGTTTCATGACAGGCTTAATTTCGTGGATTTCCCCTTTACGGATGTAATCACCAATCAGTTGCGAATTGAGCAAAATTTCAATCGCAGGGCGGCGACCTTTGCCATCAGGGGTAGCAATCAGTTGCTGCGCCACAATGGCTCGAAGGTTCAATGATAAATCCATCAAAATCTGCTCGTGATGTTTTGCTTCAAAGAAGTGAATAATACGCTCAAGCGCTTGGTTGGCATTGGTGGCGTGTAGGGTGGCAAACACCAAGTGTCCTGTTTCAGCATATTGAATGGCATAATCCATGGTTTCGCGGGTACGAATCTCGCCAATCAAAATCACATCAGGTGCTTGACGTAGGGCGTTTTTTAATCCTGCTTCAAATGACTTGGTATCAATGCCAACTTCGCGTTGGGTGATGATACAGCCTTTATGTTCATGCAGGTATTCAATCGGGTCTTCGATAGTAATGATATGACCGCGCGAATTTTCGTTGCGATACCCCATCATAGCTGCCAGTGTGGTGGATTTACCTGTACCTGTCGCGCCGACTAGTAGCACGATGCCGCGTTTTTTCATGGCAATTTCATTCAAAATCGGTGGTAGATTGAGTTGCTCTACCGTTGGGATTTTGGTTTCAATTTTACGTAGCACCATGCCCGCACAGTCTTTTTGGACAAAGGCAGAAACACGAAAGCGTGCGGTTTGGTTTTTGTCAACAATGGCAAACTGGCATTCTAGGGTGTCGTCAAACTCTTTGCTTTGAGCAGGCGTCATCACGCTTTTGACCAGCGTCATTGATTGCTCTGGGGTCAGCGCTGACTTGGTGACTGGCGCGATAGTACCATTGACTTTCATTGATATGGGCGCATCGGCGGTGATAAAAAGGTCGGAGCCGTTTTTTTGTATCATTAGCTGCAGTAATTTATCAAGATCCATAACGCGTCTCTCGCATTGTTTGTATAAATTTTTAGAAACCGTGTTTTGATAAACACTGTTTCTATAAGATAGTTTCTACAAAACAGTGATTACATAAAGCTTTCCGGTTGTTTGGCATATTGGCGCGCTGATTCTTTGCTAATCACGCCTTTATTGACCAGTTCGCGAAGACTTTGATCAAGTGTGGTCATACCATCGCCTGCACTGGTTTGGATGGCAGAGTACATTTGGGCGACTTTGTTTTCACGAATCAAGTTACGAATCGCAGGCGTACCAATCATAATTTCATGCGCGGCGACACGACCACCCGTTTGGCGTTTGAGTAGCGACTGCGAGATAACCGCTTGCAGCGACTCAGATAACATCGCACGAATCATGTCTTTTTCGGCGGCGGGGAACACGTCGACCACACGGTCAATGGTTTTGGCAGCAGATGAGGTATGCAATGTCCCAAATACCAAGTGCCCTGTTTCAGCAGCGGTCAATGCCAAGCGGATGGTCTCAAGGTCACGCATCTCACCGACAAGAATAACATCGGGGTCTTCACGTAGGGCAGAGCGCAGCGCAGCATCAAAGCTTAAGGTATCACGGTGGACTTCCCGTTGGTTGATGAGGGATTTTTTTGATTGATGCACAAATTCAATCGGGTCTTCGATGGTTAAGATATGTTCTTTACGGGTTTCATTGATATAGTTAATCATCGCCGCAAGGGTTGTTGACTTACCCGAACCCGTTGGACCTGTGACCAGTACCACGCCGCGTTTGTAGTTAGAGATTTTCTCAAAAATCGGTCCCATACCAAGCTGCTCCATCGTCAATACCTCAGATGGAATGGTACGAAATACCGCACCTGCGCCCCGGTTTTGGTTAAAGGCATTGACACGAAAGCGCGCCACATTGGGAATTTCAAACGAAAAATCGGTTTCAAAAAACTCTTCATAATCGGCACGTTGTTTGTCGTTCATGATGTCATAAATCAAACTATGCACTTTTTGGTGATCGAGGGGCGGCATGTTGATTTTGGTGATTTCACCATCTACCCGAATCATCGGCGGTAAGCCTGCTGAAATGTGTAAGTCAGAGGCTTTATTTTTGAATGCAAAACGCAACAAATCGTCAATCGATAATTCCTTTGCCATGATAGCGAATCCTACAGGTGGGTAATGAAAATACAAAAGCAGCAATAGAAAAAAGCCGCGGGAAAAAAAGATAGCTATACTATAATCATACGTCCACAAAAAAAACAGAAAAAACTGACTAGGGGTCATAGTTTTTTGTTGATTTTAGCTTATGTTAAACTCAATTGGAAAATTGGGCACACAAGTGCAAAAAAAACGTTACCTTAACCCGGTAGCCATCAAGCCAGTCCACTATCAACAGGAAAAGTTAACCATGCAAACATTCGACGCACAGCAGCCATTGGCGACAAGCGCAACAGATGCTGAAAACCAAGCCTTGATAGCGCGTTGGCAACAGGTGAAAACTGACGTTGCTAGGCTCAATCCAACTGTCAAACTGCTTGCGGTATCCAAAACCAAACCCAACTGGATGATTCGCACCTTAGCGCAGCAAGGTCAGCAAGATTTTGGTGAAAACTATGTGCAAGAAGCGGTGGCAAAAATCGCCGCACTCAAAGACGTTACTGCCAACGAGCAGCCATTGGTGTGGCATTATATCGGTCATATCCAGCGTAACAAGACCAAAGAGTTGGCGGCGCATTTTGATTGGGTGCATGGGGTCGATCGCTTAATTATTGCCCAGCGTCTCAATGGGCAAAGGGGTGAACACCTTCCGCCACTCAATATCTGTATCGAAGTCAATATTGACGATGAAGCCAGTAAATCAGGTTGCCAGCCGGACCAGTTACCCGAATTGGTGACAGAGATTAGCCAATTACCCAACTTGCAATTACGCGGACTGATGATTATCCCCGCCAAAAACTCAACCGCTGCCTTTGTCAAAACCCAGCAATTATTTGAGCAAAACAAGCGATATCATGCGCATCCTGAGCAGTGGGATACTTTGTCAATGGGCATGAGCGGCGATATTGAGCAAGCCATTGCCGCGGGCGCCACCATCGTTCGTATTGGCACCGCCATTTTTGGGGCGAGAGATTAGTGCGAATGACGGGGTAAAAAGACAGCAATTTGACAATTTTTATCATTTTTTACTCAACGATGACGCAGGGTCAGTTACATATTGACCCTGCTTTTTTTACATGACACCAAAATAAATACAGAGTAATAGGCGTTGATTTAACCCAATGGTGTGTTAAATCAACGATTTTCTTACACAATTATTGCTGTATACTTTCTATAGGCTTTCTGTAAGCAAATTAGCTTACATTGTAATATTTTTTAACATTTTCTGGATAAAAGATATCTACATTCAAAAAACTTTATTGGTATGATGGCGTTGTTTTACAGAATGTAACCAGTACAATAGTTATGTAATTTTTATCCGTATATCAACTTTTTAGCATTTAGCAATCAATTGTGATATAGCCCATATACGGATAAAAGTTCTGAACGGATTAAAGCCCTATGAACTTTCTTCAAAAAACTTTATTAACCGCTCTACCTTGTGTCTTGTTAAGCGTAGCCCCAACCGCTGCCAATGCCGACAATGGTATCACAGAATATTTTGGTAGCTTTAACTCAAGCGTTTCTGAAAACCCAGAGGGTGGCTCAAAAGTAGATAGTCTCATTGCAAAAGCCAAAAACTTTATCGGCTTGCCATATCGTTTTGGTGGTACCAGCCCAACGAGTGGTTTTGACTGTAGCGGCTTTATGCAATATGTTTATAAACAAACCGCTAACATCAATCTACCACGTACCTCAAGCAGCATGGCGCAAGTGGGTGAACGTATTAGCCGTAATGAGTTAAAGCCAGGCGATATGGTGTTTTTCTCTCAGGGTGGTGGTCGTATCTCTCATGTGGGCATGTATATCGGTGAAGGTCGTTTTATTCATTCCCCATCAACCGGCAAAAGCATTTCTATTACAAGTTTAGATTCTGGCTATTGGGCAAACAAATTCGTGACAGCACGTCGTGTCTTGGACGCTTAAGTTCAATTGACAACGTCACGATGAATGTTAAACAATCAGGTTAAATCAACCAATCAAGTTAAAATGCTGTAAACTGTAGATTAAGGTAAGCTTAGGCTTACCTTTTTTATTTGGTCGAGGAAATTTTGATAAAAATAGATAAGTCAAGACTCATTAAAAAAAATTAAACATTTACCCTTTGGTTATTAATAAAGTATTAGAATGAAGCAACAATACCTTATATAATCTTTAGGGTAAGTTAACTGCAAACGACTAAAACTAATCAATGAACGACAATGACTGACATCGCTGTTGATTTGTTTAATGCGTGACGCCCTTTTTTAATAGATTTATTGATTTTGCAATAATCCTATGACCCAAACCGCCTTGCCAAGCTTTAAAGAACAATTGCAGCAAACGCTAAAATTTTTTAGCTTTAAACCTTCGCTATATATCAATTCGCCAAGAGTCAACGATACCAATAAATTCATGCTGTTTATTATATTGGCGTTGGTTGAGACATTTTTTCATTTAATTTGGTATGCGACAGTTCTTGTCATCACATTGCCCATAGATATCTTTCCTTTTGCTCAGACGTTCAATCAAATTTTTAATCGCAGCTTGATGATAAATATCACCTATTTGGGACTGGCGATGGTGTTGTTTTGCGGGTATTCACTATGGGTCATTACCCGCATTCCTGAACAGTCAAGACTTTGGCGAGAGTACCAAATCTTTTTTGTAATCATCTATTTGATTTATGAAAATCTTTTTATCGTCTGGATTGGCAACAACAGTGCGCTTGAAGGTGTAATGCTGATTAGTGCCACCGGTCTTGGGATGGTGCTATTAAGATGGCGACTGGTCTGGGTGTCATTTGTCAGTTGTATTGTTGCGTTATTTATTTTTAATATGAGTAATAGCATGAATTGGTGGCAATTGCTGCCTAGGTTGTATCCAAGTTTAGCAGCGCGTAGTCATTGGCTTTGGGGATTGTCTTTTAGCTTTTTGGTAACCGCCAAGGCAACAGTCACGCTGTATTGTATTTTGCAGGGCATGAAAGTCATGAACTTTCAGCGCCGCAAGATTTATGATTTGCTAGAAGCTGATGCGCTCACCAATATTGCCAATCGGCGTACTATTTATAGTTTTTTGAGTTATTTATGGCAACGTAAAAGCGATTGGCATACGCTTAGTGTGATTTATATTGATTTGGACAAATTTAAACATATCAATGACAAATATGGTCATGATGCGGGTGATGCGACGTTGATTTGTACCGCGAATACCTTAAAAAACTTCTTACCGACAGGGACGATGTTTGGACGCGTGGGTGGGGAAGAATTTTGCATCATCTTGCCTAATATGGGGATTGAGCAAGCCTACGATATGGCAGAGCAGCTGCGCCAGGCTTTTGAAAAGCAAGTGGTGAGATATGGCATCTTTGATACAGAAATTCGATTTACCGCAAGCTTAGGTATAGCCAGCCTTTATCAAAATCATGGGGGGGATAGCGAGCGTGCGATTGATAATCGCAGTTTTATCGAATATATGCGCGAGTATATGCATAGTTTACCAACCATGCCTGCACTGCCGCCTGCCCTTGAGCGCATTATCAAATTCTCCGATTTGGCAATGCAGCAAGCCAAAGCCAATGGTCGCAACTGCGTGGTCAAAGGTCAATGTTATTTATTGATGACGCAAATCAATCAGCATTCATAACTTAGCCTTTATAATTTAGCTTCTATAACCCAGCCTTCATAATTCAGTGGTGAGTACCGAGCTTGCAACAAGCGTATCAATCATCGTCGTTGCAAAACTGCCTGCCGGTAATTCAAAATCTAACACCAATGTCTCACCGTCTTGCCAAACCCATTGTAAGTTACTGGCCAGCATACGCAGGGAGCGGCGCTGCTGCTTTAAACCAAACTCAATCAGACCTTGACTTAGCTGCTGATAAATGGGATTGTCAGTGATGACTGATAGTTCTAATGCGTTAACCTTACCACTGCTTTTTAACTCACCTGCGCCCCACATCGGTGCAGTCAAATGGATATCGCCACTTTGTAGCCTTGATAGCATGGTTTCATCTATATGCTGTGCCACAAAAATACTGTTCGAACCCGCCAAATTCATCACGTCGCCATCAAGCGGTTGGTTCCAGATGCCCAATGCGATACGTTTTGCCAAGATGGCATTGAATAATTCACTACGCGCTGCCGACAGATACAGACTGATTTTATCTTGGTCAAATTTGCGATGAATTTTTTTGCCCCTAATTGTATGATGGGTAAATAGTTCGATAGCGGCATCAATATTATTGGCATCTTGCCCAAAGCGCTGCTCGCCAAAATAATTGGGAACACCTTGGGTTTTGATGGTCGCAAGTTGTTGCTCGATGGCGGCTTTCTCGCCCACTACGTTGCGTAGGGTGATGATAAACTGATTGGCCTGATGAGTACCGCGACCCAGTTTTTTATGATGCCAATGCTGTGCCAGTATTTCTAGGGTTTCATCGCTAGCTAATTTGGTCTGGACAAATTGCTGAAAGTTTTGTTCAGGGGTAATTTTTTCTGGCAAACGAAGACTAAACCACTGCGTCGTCAGCGCATGACGATCTTTGAGCCCCGAGTATCCCACATCCTTGAGTGGGATGCCTGCCCATTGTGACAGCAACTTTGCCACAAAATTGGTATTCATACGGGTTTTTTGAATATGAAGCCAAAGATGTTCGCCTGTATGGCTGCATTCAATGCCTAGTTTTTCATGGACAATAAAATCAGTGGGTTGTTGTTTATAAATAGCGGACTCAATCGCAGGGGTATAGGGTGAAGGCAGTTTTGGCATGCTAGGGTTACTTGCAAAAGGTTTATTTTAACAAACGGATGATTGATAAACCATCTCGATTACAGATTCGATTACAGCAGCGGTTTATTATAACCATGCTTTATTGTCTTATGCTAATAGGTTAAAAATATGACGGCAACAACAATGACGTCAAATACGGCTTGAATGCCAAAGTAATAGACAATAAAGTAGTGCTTGCTAAGTTAGGTATGTTGGTTAATTTAGGTGCATTGGGTGGCAAAATCGGTCAGCTGACTTGGCAAAATTTTTAACGCATCCTATGTTTAGCCAATGTGAGCATAAAAAGAGAAAAAACATGAAAGACCCTGATAGCAATATCGATAAAAACGCCGTGCAATTACGCGTTGCCACGCAACAAGACGTCGAAAATTTGGTAACTTTGCTCAATCGCTGTTACCGCTCAGATGAAGGCTGGACCAATGAAGCTGCTTTAATTGGTGGGATTCGTACCACTGCCGAGGAAATGACAGCCTTGATAGACAACCCCAACGTTTATCTATTCGTGTTTGAAAATCCGCACGATAGCGATGATTTGCTCGGGTGTATTTCTGTGGATTTCTCACCCATTAACCATAAGCCAGCGGCGTATATTGGCACTTTTGCGGTTCATCCTGCTGTGCAAGGTAGAGGCATTGGCGATACGATGTTGTCTGCGGTAGAAACATTTGCTATCAGACACGCCCACGCCAAAAACGTAACCCATTTACCTTTAACCCATTTATCCATGTCGATTTTAAGTCATCGACCAGAGCTGTTAAGTTATTATCAGCGCCGCGGTTATATACTGACAGGAGAGAGGATGGCATTTCCAAGAGACGGCAACAATGGCGACCCCAAACGCGATGATGTATTTTTAGAGTTTTTGCAAAAACCCATTCAAGCAAATGAAGTGTCCGTCAAATCTAGTAATACAATCGAATAACAGTAATCGTCATGCTTAGCAATAAAGTCTTAAGAGTATCTTATATAATGATTGCAATAATTTTTTACACAATAATTTTAAACAAAAGGAAATCATGATGAAAAAATATGCCAAAACCTATTCACTAGCGCTAGGTTGCTTGATAGCAGGAACGCTGGCAATGACAGGCTGTCAAACCATAGCGGATAGTAAGTTAGGGATCGTGAACCCGACCCAAGCGGTCACCTTACCGTTAGCCGATGCCACGTTGCAAAATTATCGCTGGCAATTGGTCTCGGTGACTGATTTGTCGGGTAAACCCACTAAACCTGAATTATTTAACCAAGCCAAGCCGCTATTGGTCAGCTTTGATAAAGGTCGTGTCAGCTTTGACAATACCTGTAATCGCATGTGGGGCAATTATAGCCTGACCCATGACAATGTATTGATAAAAAATATCGTTTCCACGCGCATGATGTGTCTGCCAGAATCGCGCATGGCATTTGATGCCGCTGCGCCATCCACACTACAAGGGCAATTTAAACTGACCCAAGATACTAAAGGTCAACCCGTACTGACGGTTACGAGTGTAAATCAAATCAGTATCTTTAAATCTGTAGCTAAGTAATTTGGCAGTTTAATAATTAAAAAAAGCCCACATCAATCAGTGGGCTTTGTAGTGGTAACTAACTATTATTTTCTGACTTCCCCATGCCCAAACACAATCCATTTTTGCGATGTTAAACCTTCAAGACCCACAGGGCCGCGCGCATGGATTTTATCGGTAGAGATACCAATCTCTGCACCCAAACCATATTCAAATCCATCGGCAAAGCGGGTTGATGCATTGACCATCACGCTACTGGAATCAACTTCACGCATGAATGTTAACGATTTTGAGTAGTTTTCGGTGATAATCGCATCGGTATGGTGTGAGCCATGGGTATTGATATGGGCAATGGCTTCGTCGATATCGGCGACTACTTTAATCGCCAAAATTGGCGCCAAATATTCGGTATCCCAATCTGCCTCACTCGCCGCTGACAGATGAGCGGTTAATTCAGCGGTATCGCTCAAGATAGCTAAGGTTTTTGCACAGCCGCGTAATTGCATGGCACTGTCTGCAGCGACAATGGCACTGGCGATTGGCGGCAAGGCTTGCGCAGCGATTTGGCTATCAATCAGCAGCGTTTCCATGGTATTACAAGTGCCGTAGCGGTGAGTTTTGGCATTGACGCAAATATCGGTTGCCATACTCAAGTTTGCATCGCGATCGATAAAGGTATGACAGTTACCATCTAGGTGCTTGATGACAGGGACGCGCGCTTCATTGCTGATACGCTCAATCAGGCTTTTACCACCTCGCGGCACAATCACATCGACATAGCGATTCATGGTGATGAGTTCCCCCACTGCCGCACGGTCGGTGGTTTCGACCACTTGCACTGCCGCCTCTGGCAAACCAACCGCTTGTAAACCTTGTTTGACACACGCAGCCAATGCTTGGTTAGAATAAAACGCTTCTGACCCCCCACGTAAGATAATCGCATTGCCAGATTTTAATGCCAAAGACGCAGCTTCAATGGTCACATTGGGGCGAGATTCATAAATCATCCCGACCACACCCAGCGGCACGCGCATTTTACCTAGCTGAATACCCGATGGACGAAAGGTCATATCCGTGACCTCGCCAATCGGGTCAGGTAGCATGGCGACATCTTTTAGCCCCTGTAACATGCCTTCAAAACGCGCATCGGTGAGCGCTAATCGGTCAAGTAGTGCGTCATCCAGTCCTTTTTGTTGACCGTTTTGCATATCGGTGGCATTGGCCGCCAACACCTGTGATTTGGCTTGTTGCAGGGCGTCATAGATAGCGAGTAGGGCGCTATTTTTGAGCGCGGTGTCTGCTTTTGCCAAAATCGCTGAAGCAGCGCGCGCTTGCTGTCCCACGGTTTGCATATAATGTTTGGTATCAGTCATGGTTTGCATAGTCAGTCCCTAATATAATTATCGCTTCATCATAACAACTTCAATCCAAAAATGGAATTTAGAAAGTTTTGACAGATAAAAATTAATGGTTATGACTTAATCTAAAAACCAGTGCTAAAGACCGGCGCCATGAAATAAAGTTAAATAAGAGAAAAAGTTGCGTTTTAGTAGCGTTTTAAGCGAAAATAGACAGTTTTTTTTCACCTATCGTCAAATTTTGGATTGAATATCATGTCAGATGCTATGCCAAACTTACAGCGTCCTGTAGCCTTGCAACTTAACAATATCCACAAGAACTTTGGATCGCTTGAGGTACTAAAAGGTGTATCGTTGACCGCTTATGATGGCGATGTCATCTCAATTTTGGGCTCGAGCGGCTCGGGCAAATCCACCTTGCTACGCTGTATAAATTTGCTTGAAAACCCCTCGCAAGGGGAGGTTTTCTTGGGCAGTGAAGCATTGGTATTAAAACCAAATAAATCCGGGGATTTGGTTGCCGCCAACCAGCGTCAGCTTGAGCAGTTTCGCTCAAAAATGGGTTTTGTGTTCCAAAACTTTAATCTATGGCCACACCGGACTATTTTGCAAAACATCATTGAAGGGCCGACCCAAGTCCTAAAAATCGCCAAAGACCAAGCCATTAGTGAAGCTGAAGTGCTACTAAAACGCGTAGGACTACTGGATAAAAAAGACGCTTACCCAGAAAACTTATCGGGTGGGCAACGCCAGCGTATTGCCATCGCTCGTGCGCTAGCGATGAAGCCCCAAGTATTGCTATTTGATGAGCCAACCTCTGCCCTCGACCCAGAATTGGTCAATGAAGTATTAGCGGTGATGAAATCGCTTGCTGAAGAAGGTCGCACCATGCTGATTGTCACCCATGAAATGCGTTTTGCGCGCGATGTATCAAGCCAAGTGGTGTTCTTGCATGAAGGACGTATCGAAGAAATAGGCACACCCGAGCAGGTGTTTGACAACCCGCAATCAGCGCGGGTGAAAGACTTTATGGCAAGCCATCAGAAATAATCCAAACAACCTATCAGCCGTCAATTGCCATGCGATTGGCGGTTTTGTAATTTTAGGCATCAGAAAAAATTTATTTGATTTAATTGTTGCTGCATACGTTTTTCACTTGCAAAAATGTTAATTTATGTTAATTTTAACTAAATTGTAAACTCGCATTTATTTTAGTCGCATTGATTTTAAATATTGAAATCGCTGAAAGCGAAACCTGATATTAAATCGCTTTTTACTCAAAAATTTCATTTGTAAGGAACATCCATGCAATCAACCTTGAATTCAACCTACTCAAAACTCGCCTTGGCAACGGTATGTGCAGTTAGCATGGGATTAACCGCCTGTCAAAAACCTGCTGAAAAAACAGAAGGTGCAGCCGCCAGCCAACCCGCTGCCAGTGCCAGCACAGGCAAAAAAATTCGTATTGCCACTGAAGGCGCCTACAAACCATTTAACTATACCAATGCCGATGGCACGTTAGGTGGTTATGACGTGGATGTTGCCAAAGCCTTGTGTGCCCAAGCGAAACTCGACTGCGAAATCGTAGCGCAAGATTGGGACGGTATTTTGCCAGGCTTGATGGCGAGAAAATACGACGCGGTTGCCGCGGGTATGTCAATTACCCCAGAGCGTTCAGCGCAAGTGGACTTCACCACGCCTTATTTTAAAAACACCATGGTTTGGGTCGCTGCCAAAGGTGGCAAATTCAACCCACAAGCGATTTCAGGGCTAAAAATCGGCGGTCAACGCTCAACCACCATGGCACAGTACCTTCAAGATAAACTGAGCAAAACCAACGAAATCAAATTGTATGACAACTATGACAACGCCTACATTGACCTAAAATCAGGTCGTATCGATTCAGTGCTGTCTGAAAAAGTAACCGCTAGCGAATGGCTAAAACAAAACAGCAACTACCAACTCGTAGGCAGTGAGATGGATAATGGTGACAACATCGCAATGGCCATTCGTAAAGGCGATCCACTAAAAGCAGAATTTGATAAAGCCTTAGATGCACTACAAAGTAATGGCGAGTTGGCAAAATTACAAAAGCAACATTTTGGTAATTAATTGACGTTGTATCGATCGTTTTAAAATTTACACAATAGATGTGGGTGACCCTCAAATTTTGACAAAAGGTGTTGTTATGAAACAGTTATCGGTTTTGGGTGTATCGTCGTTAGCCATTTTGATGGGGGTAACTGCCTGTCAAAAACCTGCGGAAAAACCGGCAGACACGGCAGCAGCAAGTAACGCTACCACGGCAGCAAACGCAGATATGCCACAGATTCGTATCGCTACCGAATCAAGCTTTGTCCCCTTTAGTTATAAAGATGCCAATGGCAAATTAATCGGCTTTGAGATTGATTTGGCAGATGCGTTATGTAGTGAAGCCAAACTAAAATGTGAAGTGATTTCCCAAGATTGGGATGGACTGATTCCAGGACTACAAGCACAAAAATACCATGCCATCATGGCGGGGATGTCAGACACCGCAGAGCGTCGCCAAGTGGTGGCATTTAGCGACCCATACTTTACCAATAACCTCGTTGTGATTGGCAAAAAAGGGGTAGAAAAAGGCGCTGATGACCTAGCAGGCAAATCAGTGGGTGCGCAGCGTTCAACGACCGCAGCTGAGTACTTAGCCAAAAACTTCCCAAAAGCCACCCCAAAACTGTATGACACCCAAGATAATGCCTATCTTGACCTAGAATCGGGTCGTACGGATTTGATGATTTCTGACAGTGCCCCAGCCTTATCATGGTTAAAAACCGCCAAAGGTCAAAGCTTTGAAGTCAAAGGTCAACCGATTAATATTGATGACAAAATTGCCATTGCCCTTCGTCAAAATGATCCATTGATTGGCAAATTCAACACCGCACTGGCGGCGCTAAAAGCCAATGGTACTTACGATAAAATCAGCCAAAAATATTTTGCAGATTTGCCGAAATAAGCCGTTAAATAACTGATTAAGTGTTCGTTTTCTTACAACTCACAAGTAAAATTTTGTCATGTGTTAGACGTTAAAAATTAGGAGTATCAGGTGAAAGCAAATATTTCATTATTGGGTAGCTTGGCAGTGGCAGGTCTAGCGCTAGTGGGTTGTCAAAAACCTGCAGAAAAAACGGCGGCAACAACGGGTAGCACAGCCGCTTCTACAACGGCCAGTAGCAGCACTGAGACATCGAGCAGTATGGCAGGCAAAACCATTCGCATCGCCACCGAAGGCACCTATAAACCCTTTAGCATCACCAAAGCGGATGGCAGTTTGACAGGTTTTGATGTGGATTTTATTCGGGCCTTATGTGCAGAAATGAAAGCCAACTGTGAAATCAAGCCACAAGATTGGGATGGTTTATTACCAGGCTTGATGGCAAAAAAATATGACGTGGTAATTGATGCCATGTCTATCACCCCAGAGCGTCAAGCGCAGGTCGATTTTACCGACCCCTATTTTACCAATACATTGGTATTTTTGACCAAACAAGGTAGTCCTATCAATCCGGATGACCCTGCCCAAATTGACAGCCATACAGTTGCGGCGCAGCGTTCAACGCTATCGACCCAGTGGATGGAAAAAAATCACCCAAAAGCCCAGCTAAACCTGTATGAAGGTTTGGACAATGCGTTTATGGACTTGGCAGCAGGGCGTTCGGATCTGATGATTTCGGATAAAGCCCCGGCCGCTTATTGGCTGACCACGCCAGAAGGTAAAGGGTTTGAAATCAAAGGTAAAGAGATTGATGTTAATGACAAAATGGGTATCATCGTCCGTAAAGGCGACCCACTGCGTTTAGAATTTAACAAAGCGATTGCCACGTTAAAATCAAATGGCACGTATGACAAAATCTATAACCAATATTTTGGTAATGCAACCACTACAACGGCGGCGGCAAGCAACGTGGCCGTTACGGTCTCTAGTACTACAACGACCACGACGACTGTGGCAAGTACGAGCAAGTAACTCAACCAAGCGCTTGGGTTCAGTCAAAAACTGGGTGAAAAGTCACTCAGTTTTTTGTTTTTTTGATGGTTTTTGATAGGGCAATCACGTAAAATTGCACCCTGCAAAAAACAAAGCAAAAGGTTATATCCATTATCACCTTTTGTCTATGTGACGGTAAAACTGCGTTTTAAGCATTTTTTGGGTAATAGGTCAACAAACAGAGTTAAAAAGACAGGGTATCGATATTGTGTTAGATCTACAAGGTTTTGGGCAGCTATTATTAAGTGGCGCTTGGGTCACCATCAAACTGGCATTGACTAGTTTGGTCATTGGGCTGATTTTGGGATTATTGGGCGCGACCGCTAAGATGTCACGGTTTAAAGTGCTCAACGCCATCGCCACCGCTTACACCACGATTATCCGTGGTATTCCAGAACTGCTGTCAGTCATGTTTATTTACTTTGGCGGCTCGATGTTGATGGGTCTTATTCTATCGCAATTTGGCAATACGGGATATGTGGATGTCAGTCCGTTCTGGGCGGGTGTCACAGCGCTGTCTGTGGCATTTGGTGCGTATGCGACCGAAACTTTTCGTATGGCATTTCAAGAGATTCCAAAAGGTCAAGCTGAAGCAGCGCAAGCGATTGGCATGAAAAAATTTCAAATCCTTTGGCGAGTGACGTTGCCACAAGTCTGGCGTATTGCACTGCCAGGACTGGGTAATTTGTTTTTGGTACTGCTCAAAGATACCGCGTTGGTTTCTGTGGTCGGGCTTGAAGATATCATGCGCCACGCCAAAACGGCAGCGACTTCTACGCAAAGCCCGTTTACTTTTTATATGGCAGCAGCATTGTTGTACTTGAGTCTGACCGTCATCATCACCGGTGTGATTATGTGGCTAGAATGGGTCAATAACCCAGCAGAGCGTTATGCAAAACGCCTACAAAAAATCGGCATGGCAAAATAGGGGATTCATCAATGAACTGGAATTGGCAAATTATTATTGATAGTATCCCAAAACTGCTGCAAGGTAGTATTATCACCATTGAGCTTGTGGTGTTGTCGGGTTTATTGGGGTTTATGTTGGCAGTGCCGCTAGCCTTGGCTAGGCTGTCGAAAAAACCTTGGGTACAGGCATTGCCGTTTGCGTATATTTTCTTTTTTCGGGGTACGCCGCTACTGGTGCAAATCTTTTTGATTTATTATGGCTTGTCGCAATTTAAATGGGTGACCGAGTCTGTGCTGTGGAAATCGGGTGTGTTAGCGAGTCCATTTTGGTGCGCTATCATCGCTTTTACCCTCAATACAGCAGCTTATACCGCAGAAATCATCCGCGGTGCTATCAAGTCCATCCCCAAAGGCGAGAATGAAGCTGCCGACGCCATTGGCATGTCGTATAGCCAAAAATTGCGCCGAATTATTTTTCCTCGTGCCTTTGGCATCATGCTGCCGGCTTATGGCAATGAAGTGATTTTTATGCTCAAAGGCAGTGCGCTGGCATCGACCATCACTTTGATGGATATCACCGGTGTGGCAACGACGATTATGTCAAAAACTTATACTGTTTTTGAATTGTTCTTTGCCTCAGGTATCATTTATTTGTTATTGTCTTGGCTATTGATTGGGATGTTTCGATTGGCAGAAAAACGCATCAATCGTCATCTTTCTTATCAGCCCGTCAGTAATGGGGGCGTTACTGCCTAAGCTGGGCTAAGCTAGGCTAAGCTAAATAAAGAGTTTGGATGTATTGGAGGCGTGCCAATGAAACAAGCAGTTATGATATCAAGTTTGCTGATAGGTGGGGTGTTACTCTCGGCTTGTCAACCTGCCAGTGATAACAAGCCACAGCAAAACAGCACAGCAAGTGCCACAGTAGCTAGTATTCAGAGTCCACATCACGTTGCCAGTGTAGCTGCTGCCAGTACCGTATCCCCCCAAGCCGCCCAAAACGGTGCGCCCAAACAAATCAACTGGGCATTGGTGGATTCGGGCGTTAAGCCAGTCGATAAAGCTAGCTTTAAATACCCGTTTGCGCTCGATAGTGAGCCTGTCAAAGCGTATGCCGAGATGTATCATGTGGATAATGAAACCTCCCGCTACAACTTAACGGTGGGTATGGCAGTCAATGAAGTCTTATCCAAAGTGCTCGACCAGCTGGGTACTGCCTATGTGTCACATGAACTCACAGCCGGTAAAAACAGCGCGTTTGTCATTCATACCACCCAGCAAATTGCCCCGAGTCAATACACTTACGTCTTTGCCGAGCCCTTTGCCAAAGGGTTAACCATTCCTGTCAAAATCATCAATGATGGCAAAAAATAACTAAGTTGCCATCGGTATGTTGACGTTTATTTATCGTTTAAGGAAATACCATGCGTGTGCTAGGACTGGAAACATCCTGCGATGAAACGGGATTAGCCATTTTTGATAGTGACCAGCGTCACCAACCCAATCAAGGTTTGGTCGGGCAAGTGCTATACAGTCAAATCGCGCTACATGCGACGTATGGCGGGGTAGTCCCTGAACTTGCAAGCCGCGATCACATCCGTAAATTAGTGCCCTTGTTGCAGCAATTGCTTGATGACTGCCAACTCAAAAAAACCGATATCGATGCAATTGCCTTTACCAAAGGTCCTGGACTGGTGGGCGCGTTGATGACTGGGGCATTGTTTGGCCGCAGTTTGGCGATGGCGCTTGATATTCCTGCGATTGGCGTACATCACATGGAAGGACACTTACTCGCGCCGCTATTAGGCGCCAATCCGCCCGATTTTCCGTTTGTCGCGTTGCTGGTGTCGGGTGGACATACCATGTTAGTGGCGGTCAAAGGCATCGGGCAATATGAAATATTGGGTGAGTCGATAGACGATGCTGCAGGCGAGTGCTTTGATAAAGCCGCTAAAATGCTAGAGTTACCTTATCCTGGTGGGCCTAATATTGCCCGCTTGGCGCAAACAGGCAATCCGTTAGCTTATGAATTACCGCGCCCGATGCTCGGCAAAGGATTGGATTTTTCTTTTAGTGGTATGAAAACCGCCGTGCATAATTTGATTAAAGACCATCCAACCGATAGCCATAATCCTGAGCATGCCCAGACGCGCGCCGATATTGCAGCAAGTTTTCAATATGCGATGGTCGATACGTTGGTGAAAAAATGCGTCAAAGCCTTGCAGCAAACGGGTATGAGACGATTAGTAATCGCAGGCGGGGTGAGTGCCAATCAACAATTACGAGAATCGTTAGCCGAGGCATTAGCCAAAATCAATGCCACTGTGCATTATGCACCGCCTGCCTTGTGTACCGACAATGGCGCCATGATTGCCTTCGCTGGGTGGCAGCGCTTGAATGCCGGTCAACACGATGAGCTAGCGGTTAGCTGCTTGCCGCGTTGGGATATGACATCGCTGCCTGCTGTCAACCTAGCTAAACCATAACCACCACAAGGACTTAAATATGCCATGGCTGTGGATAGGACTGGGGGCGGCATTTGGGGCAATGCTGCGCTGGTGGTTAGCCAGACTCAACAGCGTACACCCTTGGTTGCCGTATGGTACACTATTTGCCAATGTACTAGGCGGGCTGTTGATGGGATTTGCCTTGATACTCACCCAAAAGATGCACCCAAACTTACGACTGTTTATCACCACAGGGTTCTTGGGAGGACTGACAACGTTTAGTACGTTTAGTGCCGAAGTGTTTACTTTGTTGAATACCGGCAAAGTAGTGCAAGGTGTCGCCTTGATTGGCATCCATGTGCTTTTAACTTTGGTTGCGACTGCCATTGGTTTTTATAGTCTTAAGCTACTAAGTTAAGAAGTTGTTAAGTTAAGAAGCTGTTAAGTTGAGAAGCAGTTAAATGGTTAATCGCTTCTTTCCCATGCACCGCTAAAAGTCGCAAAGCTTTTAAAGGCTTTGCGAATAGATAAGTGAGTTAAATGTACTTATCTACTCTACTTATAACGTGCGCAATCGGTCAGTCATCAAATTGTCATGATACTGTCACATTTCTTTGTAATCATATACACAATTTTTATACAAACCGAATTATGGTTATTATCATGACAGTTAAATCGGTCAGCATTGAGCTATATCAGCTTTGAGCTATCCTAGTGAAAATAACCAAAAAAGTTAAATCGTACCGTTGGTGACATTTATTTCATTCAGGCAGTTTCATTGTAAACTCAAAAAACGTTTTTAGGAGCTATCCATGCGTTATTCATTATTAAGTATTGTCGTAGCATCAACGTTAGCATTAACCGCTTGTGGCAACAAACAAGCAGACAATCAAGCCGCGGGTGCCTCAGCAACGTCAAGCACTTCTACTACAGGCGCGGCAGGTAGCGACAAAAACGCCGTATTTACCATCACAGGTGCAGGCGCATCTTTCCCACAACCTATCTATGCTAAATGGGCAGGTGAGTTCAAAAACGCCACTGGCGGTCAAGTAAATTACCAATCAATCGGTTCATCAGGTGGTATCAAACAAATCCAAGCCAATACCGTTGACTTTGGTGCGTCGGATGCGCCTTTAAGCAAAGAAGAGTTGGATAAAAGCGGTTTAATCCAGTTTCCAACCGTTATCGGTGGGGTTGTACCGGTTGTTAATATCGATGGCATTGCACCCGGTCAATTAAAACTAGACGGTGCCACCCTTGCCAATATCTACTTGGGTAAAATCACTAAATGGAATGACCCAGCGATTACCGCATTAAACGCAGGCGTGACACTACCAGATGCGCCAATCACGACGATTTTCCGTTCTGACGGTTCAGGTACAACCTTTAACTTTGCAAGCTACTTAGCGGCTGTATCACCAGAATGGAAAGCAGGTCCAGGTGTAGACAAATCAATTAAATGGCCAACCGCTGCGACAGGTGCAGGTGGTAAAGGTAACGAAGGCGTGGCAAGTAACGTCGCTCGTGCCAAAAACTCAATCGGTTATGTTGAGTACGCTTACGCAAAACAAAACAAAATGGCTTACACTCAGTTGAAAAATGCGGCGGGCAACTTTGTACAACCATCCGCTGAAAGCTTTGCCGCTGCGGGTAATGCAGATTGGAAAGGTACACCAGGCTTTAACATTGTATTGACTAACCAAGCAGACCCAAATGCCTGGCCAATCTCTGCGGCAACCTTCATCTTAGTCCATACTAAACCCACCAACCCAGAAAACGTCAAAAATACCCTTAAATTCTTTGACTGGGCGTATTCAAGTGGTGATGAGCTAGCAAAATCATTGGACTTTGTACCATTCTCAGCAGAAAGCAAAGCTATCTTCCGTGAAGAGTGGAAAAAAGTTGTAGGGGCTGATGGTAAACCACTGTTTACCTCAGATGCTGCCACAGCAACTGCTTCAGCTGCAAAATAATCTAATGATGATTAACAGTTAACAGGGTTATGCATGTCAAACGATACGTAGAGCAATAAACAAGTTAATGCTCTACGTTTTTTTTCAAATTTCTAGAATTAGTAAACTAAAACTATTTTTTGATGGCTGGGTTCTTATGTCGGATTTACACGCAAAACTCGCAAAGCAAAAACAATTAGACTGGTTGTTTGTCAACGCGACTCGTCTTTTTGCGTTTATCGTGCTGTTGTTGTTAGGTGGTATCTTAATCTCACTATTTCTTGGCGCATTGCCAAGTATGAAGGCGTTTGGCATTAACTTTTATACCAGTAAAGACTGGGATACAGGGATGGATGTATACGGCGCACTCGCACCAATCTATGGTACGTTGGTGACTTCTGTCATTGCCATTTTGATTGCGGTGCCGGTAAGTTTTGGTATTGCCATGTTTTTGACCGAGCTTTGCCCAAATTTTTTAAAACGTCCTTTAGGGATTGCCATTGAGTTGTTAGCGGGTATCCCTTCAATTATTTATGGTATGTGGGGATTTTTCGTATTTGCACCTTGGTTTTCAGAACATATCCAGCCCTGGCTGATTGACCATTTGGGTGATGTGCCTTATGTGGGTCGTTTATTCCAAGGTGCGCCGATGGGTATTGGTCTGTTCACTGCAAGTTTGATTTTGGCTGTCATGATTATCCCGTTTATTGCATCGGTCATGCGTGACGTTTTCTCCATTACGCCAAAGATGCTCAAAGAATCTGCTTATGGTTTGGGTTCAACCACTTGGGAAGTGATGCGATACGTGGTGTTGCCTTATACCAAAGCCGGGGTGATGGGCGGTATCATTTTGGGATTGGGTCGCGCATTGGGTGAAACGATGGCAGTCACCTTTGTTATTGGTAACGCTTATAACGTCAGTCCAAGTTTGTTCCAGTCAGGGGTGTCAATCACTTCGGCATTGGCAAATGAATTTGCAGAGTCTGAAGGCTTGCACCAATCATCGCTACTACATTTAGGTTTCTTACTATTTATCATTACCTTTATTGTACTGGTGATTTCAAAATTGATGCTCAGTCGTATGGATAAAAATGCGGGTACGAAATAAGGACGCTGGGGAATACTATGACTACTATCAACATGAATCGTAACAATGCCATTTACAAACGCCGCCGTCTAAGCAATGCTTTAGGACTGGTATTTGCCGGTTTGTCCATTGTATTTGGCTTGACCTTCTTAGGCTTAATTTTATTCAAATTGTTTTTATCAGGCTCGCATGCGTTATTGACCATGCCTATTTTTACTCAAGACACCCCATCGCCAAACGAAATCGGTGGTCTTCGCAATGCGATTATCGGCTCAATCATGGTGACAGGATTGGGGCTTGTAGTCGGCACACCGATTGGTGTCATGGCAGGTATTTATCTTGCCGAATTTGCCGAAAACAGCTGGCTTGGTAAAGTCACCCGTTTTATGAACGACATTTTGCTATCAGCACCATCGATTGTGATTGGTTTATTTATTTTTGCTTTGATGGTACAAGGTCGTAACTTCTCAGGTTGGGCAGGTGCAATGGCTTTAGCGCTCTTGGTTATTCCTGTGGTGGTACGTACCACTGAAAATATGCTGCGTCTAATCCCCAATACATTGCGTGAAGCGGCTTATGCGTTAGGGACGCCAAAATGGAAACTGGTAACATCGGTTACTTTACGTGCTGCCAAAACTGGGGTATTAACAGGTATCTTACTGGCATTTGCGCGTATCTCGGGTGAGACCGCGCCGTTACTATTTACCGCGCTCAATAACCAATTCTTTAGTACCGATATGGGTCAACCCATTGCCAACTTACCAAACGTGATTTATCAATACGCCAGCCAGCCATACCCTATTTCAAACCAATTGGCTTGGGCAGGTGCGTTACTTATCACTCTGGCAGTATTAACGTTGAATATTTTGGCACGTGCGCTCAGTGGTAAAGAGCAATCATCACATTGATGATCAATAGAAGATTAGAGCTATTTGCTAGTATCAAACAAATTTTATTAAGGTATTCATCATGACCGCAAAAATGCAAATTCGTAATTTAGATTTTTATTACGGTAAATTTTTAGCCCTTAAAAATATCAACATCGATATCGCTGACAAAAAAGTCACCGCGTTTATCGGACCTTCAGGCTGTGGTAAATCAACGTTACTGCGTACCTTTAACCGCATGTATGACCTCTACCCAGGCATGAGTGCCACGGGCGAAATCAACCTAGATGGACAAAACATCTTGGATAAATCGGTGGACGTCAACTTGCTGCGTGCTCGCGTGGGTATGGTATTCCAAAAACCAACGCCATTTCCAATGTCAATCTATGACAACGTGGCATTCGGTGTGCGTCTGTACGAAAGCTTAAGCCGCGCTGAGCTAGACGAGCGCGTTGAATGGGCGCTCAAAAAATCGGCACTGTGGAATGAAGTCAAAGATAAACTTAAAGCATCGGGTCTGTCATTGTCCGGTGGTCAGCAGCAGCGTCTGTGTATCGCCCGCGGTGTGGCAACCCGTCCTGAAGTATTGCTACTAGATGAACCCACCTCGGCACTTGACCCTATTTCAACAGGCTCAATTGAAGATTTGATTTCAGACCTAAAAAATGATTACACCATCGCCATCGTCACTCACAACATGCAGCAAGCGGCACGGGTGTCTGACTATACCGCGTTTATGTACTTGGGCGAAATGATGGAAATGGGGGAGACTGATAAAATGTTCACAAACCCAGACCGTAAAGAAACTGAAGAATACATCACGGGTAAATTCGGCTAGGTTATTTTGTTATTAGGCGATCTGCGCGTCATTTAGTCAATCACAATACCTCGCTACTTTGCTGCTGCGGGGTATTTTTTTGCCTAAACTTCTAAGCTCAATCAGAGCAAAATAAATATTGATAACGATTCTCATTTACCCTATAATTCGCCAATTGTCATTATTTTTTTATTTTTTATCACTTTTTACTTTTAAGGATGTTTTATGTTGAGCCGTACTTTTACCTTATCAATATTACCTCTAGCGATATCTGCATTACTATTGACGGCTTGCCAAAAAACCGAACAAAAAACCGACGTAGCACCTGCTGCAAGTGCAACGACTAACGCTTCTGCAGTCACAGCGTCGGCGCAGAGCTCAGTTGATTTGAGTAAAGAAACGGCGGAATACAAAGCTTGGGTACAAACCCAAATTGATAGCTTGCTCGCCGATACCCAAAAATTTGTCGCACTGCTCGAAGCGGGTAAATTAGAAGAGGCGAAGGCGTTATACCCAAAAGTACGCATGTATTATGAGCGCTCAGAGCCGATTGCTGAAAGTTTTGGCGACCTTGACCCACGTATCGACAACCGTGAAGCCGACCTTGAGCCCAATGAAGTATGGACAGGGTTCCATGCGATTGAAAAAATCTTGTGGACACAAAATACCACCAAAGGCACTGAAAAACTGGGTAAACAACTGATTGCAGATGTCAAAGAATTGCACGCCAAAATTCCAACGGCAGAGGTCACAGGCGACTTGATGGTACAAGGTTCAGTAGATTTGCTCAATGAAGTATCAACAAGCAAAATCACCGGCGAAGAAGAAATTTTCTCGCACACAGACTTGTATGATTTTAAAGCCAATATTGAAGGCGCCGAGAAAATATTTGCCATTTTAAAACCAAAAATCCAAGCCAAAAACCCAGCGTTAGTCACTGAGCTTGAGCAAAAATTTGGCGCAGTCAACCAACTACTTGCCAAGCACCAAGTCGGGCAACAAGATTATAAATCCTATAAAGAGCTAACCCCTGCAGATACCAAAGCGCTAGCTGAGGCGGTGAATAAACTTGGTGAACCCTTAGCGCAGATGGGCATTGTATTGCAATAAGTCAAAGGTGAAGCAAAAAATTGCTTCACTTGACGGTTTTAGGGTGGCATAAAAAGGTCAGTACGGTGTTAGAGGCAGTATGAAACATAGTAAATTAGATAAGCAAGCGCAAGAAACAGGGGTGGGATTAAAAACGTCAAATCGTCGCAGTTTTTTACGCCAATTTGGTGCGCTCAGTGTCGCAGGCGCAGGTTTAGCCGTGTCGGCCTGTCAGCAAAAACCAAGCGAAAACTTACCTAACTTGCAAGCTTTAGATGGCAATCAGTCCAAAGATAGCGATAAAAACGAAAATCCTAAACATGCTGGTAGTGATGCCAATACTACCAAAAATAGTTTTGCCGATGTCAAATATGATTTTTATGGCGAACACCAAGCAGGCATTACCACGCCGTCACAGCGTAATATTTATTTTTTGGTGATGGATTTACATACCGACAAGCTCGACGATGTCAAACAGATGTTCAAAGACTGGACAACCTATGCGGCCAATTTGACGCAAGGTAAAAACATCAAAGCGTATGAAAAAAACCCGTTTGTGCCCCCGACCGACACAGGCGAAGCAGACAGCATGGGCGCGTACGGATTGACGTTGACCTTTGGTATTAGCCCAAGTTTTCTCAAAAAAATGGGACTTGCCCATAAGCAGCCCAAAGAATTCCAAGACTTACCCAAGTTCCCACGCGATCAATTACGAGAAAACTTGACGGGCGGTGATATCTGTATTCAAGCCTGCGCCGAAGATGCCCAAGTGGCATTCCATGCGGTACGGCAACTGGTTCGCCAAGCCCGTTCTAATATCACCATGCGTTGGAGTCAGTCAGGTTTTGTTGGGTTTGATACCGGCAACCATACGCCCCGTAATTTATTCGGTTTTAAAGACGGCACTGCCAACCAAAGCACCATCAAAGCTGCGGACAAAAACTTATGGGCGGACGCGCCTGATTGGATGAAAGGCGGCACTTATTTGGTCACCCGTGTCATCCAAATGCATCTTGAAACTTGGGATCGCACCTCACTTAAAGGTCAAGAAGACACCTTTGGTCGACATCGTGATAGCGGTGCGGCGATTGGACAAAAAGGTGAATTTGACACCTTTGATGTGCACGCCAAAGACGCGCAGGGTAAAGCAGTGATACCTGAAATTTCCCACATGGGACTGGCAAAACGCACAGGCGTGGAGATGCTACGCCGTTCGTATTCTTACAGTAGCGGCATTAACCCAGCCACTGGGCAGTTTGATTCAGGGCTGCTGTTTATTTCATTCCAAAAATCGCCCGAGCAATTTATCATCATCCAAAATGCCCTAGGTCGTCTTGATAAAATGAATGAATACACCACCCACATTGGCAGTGGGCTATTTGCTTGCTTTGGTGGTATTCCGCAAGGTGGCTATATTGGGCAAGCATTATTTGAAGCTTAGGGTTCAAATGCAACATCCATCACTTAAAATAGACGGTTAAAAATACACGCTTAAAAGTAGACGGTTAAATAGACGGTTAAAAAGTTACTCATGATAAATATCATCCAAAAAACCTTGCTAAGTTTTGGTCTAGCAAGTTCGCTGCTCATCACCAGTCAAGGCTTACAAGCGCAGCAACCAACGCCTGCAAGCGCCCAGATAGCGACGCAAGCCAGTCAACCAGCCAGCAAAAAGCTGAATTTAAGCCCTATTTTTATCAACCTATCAGACGCGATGGCGGCAATTAAAGCCAATGATATCCCAAAAGCCAAGGACACCCTTGCGCAAATTCAAACAGCCTTTGATGCCATAGATGCAACGGCAAAAAATTCCACGCTTGGGCAACAAACAAGCCAAGCGATTGGGCAAGCCATCAGCAACCCCACAGAAGCCAATTTATCAGCCGTGTCAAATGCGTTATATGCCTTTGAAAAAGAACAAAATCCTGTAGATTACAGCGCGAAGCGAAAAGAGTTTGCCAAAAAAATGGTACCGGCGTATGACAATCTTAATCAAGTCATACAACGGGCAGCAGCGACAGATGTCGAAGCGTTACGGGCGGCTTACAACGAGTTTAATGCAATTTGGCTAGGTAATGAGCGGGTCGTACGCAATACCAGTATGGGGCACTACGGCAAAATCGAAACATCCATGGCGCTGATGCGAGTGGCAATTGAAACCCAACCCATCAATATGGCGCAAATCAAAACCCAATCTGCCGCCCTAAAAGATGCCATTGACAGTTATAACAAGGGTGACGTAGCTGCTGTACAAACCACACAAACTGTCACCTTGGCGGATAGTATCCAGTTACTGCGCGATGGTTTACAGGCGTTTAAAACAAACGATGCAGCGACTGGTCAAGCCAAGTTAGGCGAGTTTATTAGTATTTGGCCAATGGTGGAAGGCGATGTCAGCACGCGTAACCCCAGTTTATATAATCGGGTGGAAAGTCAAATCCCGCTAGCCATGGCGAAGGGGCAAGACCCTAAACAGCAGCAAACACTGCAATCGATTATCAATGAATTGGCGGCAATCAATCCAACAGCCCAATATACCGCGGTTGACTCGATGCTGATATTGCTTCGAGAAGGGTTGGAAGCCTTATTGATTGTCATCTCGCTGTTATCGGCTTTAACCGCTGCCAAACAAGTCAAAGCCAAAAAATGGGTGTATGCTGGCGTGGCTTTTGGCTTACTTGCCAGTATCGCAGGCGCGATGGCATTACAGCTATTATTCCCTGCAGTGACTTCTGCCGCCAATCGTGAGATGTTTGAAGGGGTGATAGGCATCGTTGCGGTCATTATGATGATTGGCATTGGCGCGTGGCTGCATAGCAAATCATCCGTCCAATCATGGAACGCTTATATCAAGCGTCATATGGGACAAGCCATGACGGCAGGCAGTTTTGCGTCGTTATTTGGATTGAGCTTTTTATCCGTGTTTCGAGAAGGCGCAGAGACCATATTGTTTTACGTCGGTATATTACCCAATATCAGCATGAGTAATTTTTTAACCGGGATTGGTTTGGCGCTCGTAGCACTGGCAGCAGTGGCTTGGGTGATGCTAAGAACCTCGGTCAAATTACCGATTCCACAGTTATTTAAACTATTAACTTGGGTGATTTACTTACTGGGCTTTAAGATTTTAGGCGTTAGTTTGCACGCGCTGCAATTGACAGGGTATCTACCGATGACCGCCATGAGCGGCTTGCCAGCGATTGAATGGCTAGGATTTTACCCAACACTACAGACATTTTTGGCACAAATCGGCTATATTATTATCCTTATCGGTATCAATCTTTGGATGAAAAACCATCAACGTCAGCAAACGGCTGCATTGGCATAACCTTTAATCAAAGATAATTAACGCCATAAAAAAATGGGTAAAACTTATTTACCCATTTGGTTGTAGCGTCTAGTTTATAACGCATAGTTCGCATAGCATAGTTTATATAATAGTGTAGTCTAAACTAAGCTATAGACTACACTACGCCGTTTTTTCCATACGCTCGCGCTGCGATTGACCTTGCCATAAGCCTTCTAGGTCATAAAACGTGCGTGCTTGTGGCATCATCACATGCACCACCACAGCGCCCAAATCAATCAAGGTCCAATCACTGGTGCCTTGACCTTCCACACCAATCGGATTAAATCCTGCTTGCTTCGCTTTCATCGCGACATGGTCGGCAACCGCTTTAAGGTGGCGGGTAGATGTCCCTTCGGCAATCACGATACGCTCCATGACTTCAGTCATATCAGCAACATCGAGTACGGTAATGTTTTTGGCTTTTAAATCATCCAAGGCATCTTGAACGATGTCAAGGCAGGTTGTTAACTGTTGGTGGGCAGGGTGTTGATTGACTAAACTAGCAAATTGGGTATCGGTCATAAATGCGTGGGTTCCATGGATTGGGTCATAATGATTGGGTTATAAGGGTAGCTTAAAATAGGATCATGACAATCCTAAAAAAAGTGCGCTATTTTAACAAAAATCTAACGCACAGGTTATCAAAAAATGTAAATCAATATCAGGCTAAACGTCTGGGGCATATAACTGATGCTCAACAATATACCGATAAACTTGACTCGGTAAACTTAGCCGCGCTTGCTGTCGTTGCCGAGCTTCTACGCTGTATAGCCAAGCTCTGATATCACGACTGGCGATATCAGGCACGACAAACTTATCAATATAAATATGGTTAGTGGTTTGATTTATCAAGTCTTTTGGCGAATGAATGATAAAAGGCACTAGCCGATTATCAATATTTATACTAGGGGGTTTATCCGTATTCGCTAAAGCATTTTGGTTCAAATTTTTATTTAAATTGTGGCTTAAATTGTCGCTAGGGGCACCCAACGCAGGACGGGGTAGCACCCATAGATTGGTCAGCGAAAGTAGCTCAAAGCCGCGATACCACCTATCAAGTTGTTCAACACTGTCTTGCCCAAGGACAAAAATCAGTAGGTCATTGGGGTAACGCTGTTTAAACTCACTCAAGGTATGAAAGCTATACACAGGTGGCTGACACTGCAGCTCAGTCTCATCAATCGATAAAAAAGGAAAATCGTCAATCGCAAGCGCAAGCATCTCAAGGCGCTGCTGGTTGGAGGTTGGCTGGGTTTTTAAGGGCGAACCTGCGGTAGGCAATAATTTGGCGATGATATCAACATTGGGGAAGGCGCGCATGAGCTCATGGTACACATGCGTAATCATCTGTAAATGCGCCAAATGTACCGGATCAAATGAGCCACCCAACCACACACGAATACAGCGAGGCATTGTCATAACCACACGCCCAACACAAGTTTAGGGTAAAGAAAACTAACATCCTTCATCATCATTGACGCATCTTACGGCTAGTTTGGCGGTTTATTGGTTGGTAAATTGCGCACAAAAATCACTTTGTGCGGAATTTTACCATAAAGCAATTTTTGGGCATAACAGATTGTGGCGCACTAACTTAGTGGTGGAACAGTAGCCTTGCATTGCATTTAAGCTGATATCCTGTGTGACAGGCAATGGCGATAGACAACAAAAAGGTGAGTGTCAAACTCACCTTTTTTTAAATATAAACGCTTAAAACTCACCGCTATCGGCTTGAACGGCTGTGAGCGCAATGGTATAGACAATATCTTCAACTAAGGCGCCACGCGACAAGTCATTCACAGGCTTGTTGAGACCTTGGAGCATAGGACCGACGCTCACCACGTTGGCAGAGCGCTGCACCGCTTTATAGGTGGTATTGCCAGTGTTCAAATCTGGGAAGATAAACACATTGGCTTGACCTGCCACCAGCGAGTTTGGCGCTTTGGACTTTGCCACGCTTGCGACACTGGCTGCGTCATATTGTAACGGACCGTCAATGAGTAAACCAGCCATGCCCATCTCAGCCGCTTTAGCTTTGGCGATTTCGGTGGCTTGACGCACTTTATCCACGTCTGCGCCTTCACCTGATGACCCTGTCGAGTAACTAATCATGGCAACTTTGGGTTCGATACCAAACGCTTTGGCGGATTGGGCGGATTGTAAGGCGATTTCAGCCAGCTGCTCTGCGGTAGGGTCTGGGTTGATGGCACAGTCACCATACACCACGACTTGCTCAGGCAGTAGCATAAAGAAAATCGACGATACCAGCGAGTACTGCGGCGCTGTCTTAATTAACTGAAACGCCGGGCGGACGGTATTGGCGGTGGTATGTACAGCGCCAGATACCAGACCATCGACTTCACCCAAGTGCAGCATCATCGTACCCAGCACGACAGTGTCTTTGAGCTGTTCATGGGCTTGTAGTTCATCGAGTTTGCCTTTACGGCGCTCAACCATGGGTTTGACGTACTTGTCAATCAAATTCTCTGGGTCAAGAATCTGCAGGCCTTCAGGTAGGGTGAGCCCCAAGTTCTTGGCAACCTCTTCGACCTCACTGCGTTTGGCAAGTAAGATACAATGGGCAATACCACGATTTTGACAGATGACCGCCGCTTCAACGGTACGGGGCTCAGTGCCTTCAGGCAGTACGATGGTTTTTTTGGCAGTTTGGGCTTTTTTGACCAAGGTATGACGAAAAGCCGAAGGGGAGAGTTTGCGGTTGTTGTTGCCTTGACTAAAAGTGGTTTTGATCCAGTCCAAATCCAAATGCGCGGCGACAAAATCGGTGACTTCACAAGCGCGAGTGGTATCGTCGGCGGGGATTTCATGGCTGATGTGGTTAAGTTTGGTAACGGTATCAAAGCTGTCAGTGTCAACCAGCATCACAGGAATCCCCGTTTTTAGCGCGGGGCGACACAGATTGATAATTTTTTGGTTCGGCACGATACCGCCTGTCAGAATAAGACCTGCTAGCGGCACACCATTCATGGTGCTAAGCGCAGTTGCCAAAATTAAATCATCACGGTCGCCTGCCGTCACCAGTAAGTTGCCACGGGTGAAAGAATCTTCAATATTGGCAACGGTACGCGCAACCAGTAAGGTATTGAGCACACGGCGGTTTTTGGCGTCACCTTCATTGAGCCATTTGGCATCAAGTTCACGAGCCACATCCCAGGTACGGGGTACACTTAAGGTATTGCTAAAAGGTACTACCCCAATCAAGCGAAATTTATCAGAGTCAAAATAAGGGGAGTGGGATTTAATCGCCTGTAACTGCTCAGCTGCCAAATCAACTTTGGCTTTACCAGGGGCGACGGGTGCTTCGTCATAGTGGTTGTCCACGTTTTTGACGCGCATCAAAATCGTGCCTAGCGTACGCTCGCTTGCCATACCGCCAAAATCACGGGCAAAAATATCTAGCTTGTCTACCAAACTATCAGGGTTTGCAATATCGCCACTACTGACCAAGATGACTTTGGCATCTAGCGCGTTGACGATGGCTAAATTCACCAATTCCGCATAACTTGAATCATTGTCGGCAGCCAGACCTTCACAGACGATAACGTCATATTGCTCAGCCAATGCTTGGTGTTTGGCAACCACTTCTTCCATCAAATCATCTAACTGACCATCCCCAATCACACGCTCTAAGCGGCTACGATCAATGGAGGGTGGCGGGTTTAAGTTAAAGGCATGTTTTGCAAGCACGCTTGAGCTGTCATCACTCTCATGATTGGCGGTGGTATTTTGGCTAAAGGGTTTTAAAAATCCTGCTTTTAGCCCGATATAATCGAGTGCACGGATAAAACCCAAACAAGCTGAGGTCAAGCCAATGCCGCTACTGGTAGGCACAAATAAAATAGTTTGCATGATAGTTCCTATTTGTTATTTTATTCAAACTAAAAACCCTGATGAGGCATCAGGGTGAGAGGGTTTATAAACCTAAGACTTCTTTGGTTTCTTTGGCGATTTGGTATTCTTCATCGGTCGGAATCACCCACAATTGCAGTTGGCTGTCGGCTTGGTGGAAACTGCCTTCTACGCCACGAGAGAGCTCGGCATTTTTGTCAAGGTTCGCTTTGATGCCAAAATGCGGCAAGTTCTGTAAGATTTTTTGGCGAATTGAGGCGCTGTTTTCACCGATACCGCCGGTAAATACCAAGCCAGTGAAGGTCGGTAATGCACAGCTGAGAGAGGCGATATAACGGGCTGCCTTATAACAGAAAATTTCGATGGCAAGTTTGGCATCTTCGTTGCCTTCGTTGGCGGCTTGCTCGACCGTGCGCATGTCGCTTGAGATACCTGAAATGCCGAGCAACCCGCTTTGTTTATTTAAAATCGTATCAATTTGGTCAAGGCTATAGCCCAAAATACGGTGTAAATGAATATGCAAACTTGGGTCGACATCACCACTGCGCGTACCCATGACCACACCTTCAAGCGGGGTCAGACCCATGCTGGTGTCCAAACTTTTGCCATCATACACGGCGGTTAACGAGCAACCATTGCCCAAATGCACGGTAATCCAACCATTGGCTTGGTGATGAGGGGCTAGGCTGTCAGCGCGGTGGCTGACATAGGCGTGCGAGCTACCATGAAAACCATAGCGACGGATATAATGCTCATTGTACAAATCTTTTGGAATGGCATAGCGGTAGGCTTTGGCGGGCATGGTTTGGTGAAAGGCGGTATCAAACACGACCACTTGCGGCAAATCTGGGTAGATTTTTTCCACCGCCTCAATACCTAAGGCATGGGCAGGGTTGTGCAGGGGCGCCAATACTTTTAGCCGTTTGACTTCCGCCAAGACATGGTCGTTGACTTTTTCAGCATGAGAAAATTCACGTCCGCCATGCACCACACGGTGACCCACGGCAACGGGTTTGTAAGCGGCTAATAAACCTAATATTTTTTGCAGCGCCCATTGGTGATTAGCGCCTGCCAAAGAGATTTCGACTTTTTCCCCATTGAGGTCGGTGTGTTTGATACGTGCCGTATCTAAGCCCAAGTTTTCCGCAAGACCGGCAACGCGCTCGCTGCTGTCATTGCTTAATAACGCGTATTTGATTGACGAAGACCCACAATTAAGTACTAAGATCGGATTTTGCATGGCTGTTCCTTTAGACAAGATCTTGTGCATTCCTTGCAACAAGCCCCTTCCTAACTGGATTAAATTTTAAGCTATCCTTGTCTTAAGTAATTTATTGTAGATTAAAAAAAATGTATTGTGGTAATTTTTTGCCAAATTTTTGTTGTCATCACTATAGCAAAAAAGCATACCACAACAATGAGGGTGTCAACAAAATGAAAAATTAACAAAAATCATCCATTTAATGCTCATCTTTAGTAAGGTGAGATAATTGCTTATAAAACGCAAAAACAGCTACAATAACCCCATCGCAAATTTTATTTTTACACTTATTTTATTCTTAAAATTAAGGGCATTCATGCAAATTTCAAAACTATCCCCAACAATGACCGTGCTGACGGTGATGTTGGCAACCCATGTGCTGACAGGATGTGGGCAAAAAGGGGCATTGTACCTACCGAGCAACCATAGCCAACAAGTAGTCGATGCTGCCGCCAAACCCACTAGCACCACTGCCAATGCCTCTGATACCAAAGTTGATGTCAACACCCAAGACCCCAACGTCATGATCGACAATAACGCAACATCAGCGCCGCAATCAGCGCCTCACTCAGCGACTACGCCATCTGTGCCATCTGTGCCATCGGTTGGAGATAAAAATGATTACTAATGATGCAGCCCCAAGCTTAGCAATCGACCCGACCGAACACGTCAAGTCAAGCAACTGTCTGAGTTATGATGGCACTGCCTTGATGATGGATGGCGTCAGTCTTGCAGATATCGCAAAGACCTTCGGTACACCGACCTATGTGTATAGTCAGCAGGCGATTTTGGCAGCCTATAAAGCTTATGATGATAGTTTTGCTGAGATTGACCATCAGATTTGTTATGCGGTAAAAGCCAATAGTAACCTTGCGGTATTAAACGAACTTGCCAAAGCAGGGGCAGGGTTTGATATTGTTACAGGGGGCGAGCTTGCGCGGGTTTTGGCTGCGGGCGGTGACCCCAAAAAAATCGTATTTTCAGGACTTGGCAAAACCGTCGACGATATCGGCACTGCCCTTGAAGTAGGGATTGCTTGCTTTAATGTCGAGTCAGAAGCTGAGCTGTACCGCATCAATGCAGTGGCAGGCAAACTACAGCAGCAAGCGCCAATTTCGCTACGCGTCAATCCCAACGTCGACGCGCAAACCCATCCGTATATCTCTACAGGGCTCAAAGAAAATAAATTCGGCATTACCCATGAAGATGCGCCCCGTATCTACCAAATTGCCCATGACTTACCGCACCTAAAAGTTGTCGGTATTGATTGCCATATTGGCTCGCAGTTGACCCGAGTTCAGCCTTTTATGGATGCATTGGATAAAGTCATTGAGATGATTCACGCACTTGCCAAGCAAGGTATTGCGCTTGAGCATATTGATTTGGGCGGTGGCTTGGGTGTGCAGTATATTGACGAAGACGTTGCAAGTATTCAACAATTTGCGCAGTTACTGTTACCAAAACTGAAAACTTTAGGCTTAACCCTCTATTTAGAGCCAGGTCGTAGTATCGTTGCCAATGCAGGTGTATTATTGACCCGCGTGGATATTTTAAAACCTACCGAACACAAAAATTTTGCCATTGTCGATGCCGCGATGAATGATTTGATTCGTCCGGCACTTTATCAGTCAGAGATGGCGGTCATCCCCACACAGTTGAACTCACCCGTTGAACCCAAAGTATGGGATATGGTCGGGGCGATTTGTGAGACTGGCGATTTTTTGGCAAAAAACCGTGTGTTGGCATTGGCTGACAATGATATTCTAGCCATCACAGGCGCAGGGGCGTATGGGTTTGTGATGTCGAGCAATTACAATAGCCGCCCCCGTGCTTGTGAAGTTTTAGTCAAAGATGGTCACGCCCATGTCATTCGCGAGCGTGAAACGGTTGAGAGTCTTTGGCAAAATGAAAAATTAATAGATTAAATCTATCCTGTCAGGTTTGCTGGCAACGCTAAGCCTTATTTATTCCTCTGAGCCCAAAACCTTAGCAACTGAAACCAAAACCTTAGCAACTGAAGCCAAAACCTTAGCAGCCAAGCCCAAATTTGCTTGACTTGCTAAGGTTTTTTTGTTCCCCAATTACCTTATAAAAAATCAGCTATCATGATAAGATAGCGTGCATAAATCAAAATAATTTTAAGGAATAACAATGTTAATTGAATTTACCAAAATGCATGGACTGGGGAATGACTTTATGGTCATTGACCTAGTCACACAGCGGCTTCACTTGACCAAAGAGTTGGTAGCGTTGTTAGGGGATAGACACTTAGGCATTGGCTTTGACCAGTTGCTGATTGTTGAGCCGCCAAGCCGCCCTGATGTCGATTTTCGCTATCGTATTTTTAACAAAGATGGCAGTGAAGTGCAGCAATGCGGCAATGGCGCTAGATGTTTTGCCCGCTTTGTGCAGGCGCGTAAATTGTCATTTAAACAACGTATTCGAGTAGAAACCGCCAGCGGTATTATCACCCTTAGCACCGATGATTATGGCTGGGTAAAAGTGGATATGGGTAAACCAAAATTTGAGCCTGATGAGATTCCTTTTACCCCCAAAACCATTACTAAAGTTCAAAACTCATATCGGCTCAATGTGGATGGTACGCCTGTGACACTCTATGTCGCCAATATGGGCAATCCCCATGCCGTCATCAAAGTGGATGATGTGTTGACCGCCGAGGTGGAAAAACTCGGTAAAGCCATTGAGAGCCACCCTGCATTTCCGGAGCGCGTCAATGTCGGGTTTATGCAGGTGATGAATAATCGCCATATCAGGCTACGCGTCTATGAGCGCGGTGTCGGCGAAACGCAAGCTTGTGGTACGGGCGCGTGTGCTGCCGTTGCCACAGGGGTGCGTGAAGGCTGGCTAGATGAAGGCGTGGATATTCGAGCCCAGTTGTATGGGGGCAGTTTGGTGATTCGTTGGCAAGAAGGCTATCCTGTGTATATGACCGGTCCTGCGACCTTTGTATACGAAGGGGTGTTTAGTCCTGAGGGTTTGATGGCAGGTGCGGGGCTGAAATTTGCGCCGGCACAATCAAGTGAGGAACATCGCTCAGACGAGGGACATCCTTACCATGAATAGCACCCAACCTCGCTAACCGACACTATGCCAACTAGCCGTAGCCTAAGTCAAGGCAAAAATAGTCAAGGGAAAAAGCGCAGCCGTGTAGGCAAATCAGCAAACGATGATTTGCCTACCCACTTAACGCCGCATGAGGCAGAAACTGTGCTCAATACCAATGACCAAGCTTTGGTAGATCGCTGGCTTGCTGAGCTAAGCAGTAAGCGTTATAGCGCAGCAACTATCAAAAGCTACCGCCAAGCGCTACAGCCTTTTTTGGCATATTGCTATGAGCAACATACCGCGCTTTGTCACATCACCCGTCAGCAGTTGTCAGATTTCCTAATTCAACGATTGGATGTCGATAAAATATCCAAATCCAGTAGTCAATATGAACTGACCGTGTTGCGTCAACTTTATAAATGGTTGATTGCTCAGCAGCTGATGACACTAAATCCCACCACAACCATACGTCTTAAACGCGCCCCGAGACCCTTGCCCACGTTACTTGATATCGATGTATTATCCCAGTTATTAGACCAAGCTGCGCCAGAAGATAGCCATGAAGCGCGGTTATGGATGCGCGATAAAGCCATGCTAGAATTACTATATGGCAGTGGTTTACGAGTCGGCGAGCTCGTGGGACTTAATATGTCTGATATCGACAAATCACAGCGGCTGTTGCGAGTACTGGGTAAAGGCGGAAAAACGCGCATCGTACCGATTGGCGAAAAAGCCTGGCAGGCACTCATCAACTATTTGCCGCATCGCTCGCTATGGGTGGAAGAGCAAGACCCTGCGGTATTTGTCAGTGAGCGTTATGGGACGCGTATCTCAACACGCACCGTGCAGCTGCGTATCAAGCTACAGGCCAAACGTGCCGGTATCGCACAAGATTTATACCCACATCTACTTAGACACTGTTTTGCGTCACATATTTTAAGTGATAGTGGTGATTTGCGTGGCGTTCAAGAACTGCTAGGACACAGTGATATCAGTACCACACAGATTTATACCCATTTGGATTTTGGGCATTTATCGCAAGTGTATGACAAAGCGCATCCACGCTCACGGCGATAGCTCACGACGATAACAGGCAGGTTAAACAGCAACTTAAGCCTGAAAAAAATATTAAACCTAGCCACCTTAAGCTTAGCGACCTTAACCACATTAACCTTAACCATATTAAACATTAACCGCGTGCGTCAAATGCTCAGAAGTACGGCGAAGATTAAGACTCAAGATAATCGCTAATCCACGCAGCATCTCAACACCGATACGAGGATAATCTGATAAAATTCGCTCAAAGTCGGCTCGTGACAAGGTGACAAGCGCACACAGGCTGGCGGCTTTAATGGTGGCGGAGCGAGATAGCAAATCTAACAGCGCCATTTCACCGGTACTTTCGCCCGCCCGAATCTCCCCGACTTTAATTTCTGCCCCTGAAGGGCTGTATTTAATGACTGATAGCTCCCCAATCAGCAAAAACGCCATAAAATCGCCATGCTCGCCTTCCGTAAATAATACTTCTTGCGGACTCAACTGTCTAAAATGCAATGAGTTTTCGACCACTTGAAACATATAAGGATCAAGACGACTAAAAATTGGGCTATTCTTTAAATATTCAAAAAGTGGATTATCCATTTTTCGCTTAAGGGTCGTTAGGTATTATTTGCTATGATAGTCAATTTTTGACATTCGAGCAACGCAATATTCTGCCGAATTATTTGCTGCGCATCCGCATCAAAGTCGGCCAAAATCACGGTCGGGGCTTGCTGTAATAGGGTTGTTTTATTAGTATTTTGCTCAGCAGTTTGGTCAAGCTCTGGGCGACCATCTGACTTAGGCAGCCAGCTTGCTGCTTTGGCGGATAAAGGTAGATCATCCAGATTGTTAGTGATATCAAAATCTCGGGTTACTGCATCGATTGTTTGTGTCAAAACGCTCTCACCATGACTGCTGATAAATTCACTATGCCCCCAAGTGCTGCGAACGTTGCTAGGCGCTGAGGGATTGACCACATGGTCACCCGTCTGACCTGCGCCAATGACCATGCACTGGCTATCGAGCGCCCTTGCGGTGAGTAGGGCGTGCCAATGTGCTTTACCTGTTTGGTAAGTAAACGCCGAAGGCGCGGTGAGTATATCTGCGCCTAGTTCGCGTAGTTTGACCGCAAGGGTGGGGAAACGAATATCAAAACATACCATCATGCCAATTTTGCCAAACTCGGTATCCGCCACAATGAGCTCATTACCGGCTTCGAAGGTTCTACCTTCATCATAGTTGCCTGTGCTATCATTGACGGTGGCTTTGAACAAATGAATTTTGTCATAGCGCGCTAAGCAGTCGCCAGCAGGGTCAAATAATAGTGAGCTTTGCCGAAGTTTGCCGTCAGCGACAGGCGTACCGTCAGGTCGATACGGGCAGGGCAAGGTTCCTGCCAGTAGATACACACCATAGTGGCGGGCAGCCTGTGCCGACCAAGCTTTCAAGGCATCAAAATATTGACTGGCAAAACCCTGTTTGCCAAAACAAAAAGCGTTTTCTGGCAAAATCACCATGCACGTGCCGCGTTCACTGGCAATTTTAATACCTAATTCAATAGATTGAAGATTTGCTAAGATATCGGTCTGGCTATTGAGTTCAACAATCGCAAATTTTGTCAGTTTTGTCATGGTGTGATTTCGTAAGCAAAAAATTTAGGGAGTTTGTGGGTGCTGCAGCTAAGTAAAGTTAAGCTAATCACAGTTAAGCTAAGTACAGATAATTAATATACGGCTGAATGTCAAAAAATACTAGCATATCTTGTTGAAACAATACTAAACTAGCAACCTAGCAGAGCATGAACACACCATAGACACACCATAGACACACCATCTAAACTAACCTCACTAGAATAAGGCTTAAAAAAACGCGTTATGAAAATTGGTATTGGGGCAAAGCTAACGACGGGGATGACACTCACCCCGCAAATGCAGCAGGCAATTCGCTTGCTGCAATTATCGAGTCTTGAACTTGAACAAGAAGTGCAGCTTAAACTCGATAGCAACCCCATGCTTGAGCGTGAAGAAGAGTGGGAGACGTCTTATGAAGACGCTGATAACCTACCTGATGGCGAAAACTATCCAGAACACGATACAAATGACGACTATGACTATGACTATGACGAAGATGACTATAAAGTAGAAGGTGTCGAGTTGTCTGAAGCTGATTTTGATGATTATACCCGTCATGAAACTGAGGTGTTGGAAGATTATCTAGCATCGGATGATTTTTATGCTGCTTCTGCTAGCCAAGATTATCCCGAGCACAGTGAACCCTCGGCAGTGCATGAGTATGCCAGTCATAGCCCAAGTGATAGTTACAGCGACAGTTATGATGACAAGCATAGGGACAGTGATGCAGACAGCGATTATCGCTATGATGAGGAATATGGCTTAGACGGGATAGATAGTAGCGAGCATCTTAGCAGCCAGCAAGTCGACATGCCGGTGGATGCACAGTGGGATGATATTTATAGCTATGAATCTTCGGCAGCCACGGGCATTGATAGCGAAGACAGTCAGGATGATTATAAGCTTGCTACGCAAGGAAATATTCAAGATTATGTCCGTTGGCAACTGAATTTAAGACGGCTCTCCACCATTGATATGCTGATGGCGGAGTATCTGATTGATAGCATGGATGAGCGCGGTTTTATCACGCTATCGAATGATGAGCTATTTCAAAGTTTTGATACCATGTTGTCATTTTATCAAGTTGAAAACGTGGACTTGGCGCTAGAAGACATTGAGCTTGTGGTTAAGCAAATACAAAACTGCGAGCCACTGGGCGTTGGTGCGAGAAATTTGGCAGAATGCTTGCTGATTCAGCTCAACAAATTGCCGAGTGATACCCCCTCTTGGCAAGCAGCCAAGCAAATTTTGATGCATTCAGAATTTTTTGCCAACAATAACATCAATGCCCTGCTTAAATCATCCAATCTTGACGTCTCTGAGATTCAGCCTGCGCTCGCCTTATTGCGCACATTAAACCCCAATCCTGCACTGTCTTATGAAAAATCACAGCGCCAGCTTGATAATGGCATTGAAAGCTACGACATTCCTGATGTTATTGTGGTGCAGCGAGGACAGCATTGGGAAGTCAGCCTAAACCCAGAGACTTTGCCAAAACTGCGTATTAACCAAGTGTATGCCAAGCTTGTCAGCCGCAATGACAACAGCGAGCAAGGCGTTTATCTAAAAGAGCAGCTGTATGATGCGCGGCTGTTTATCCGTAGTATCGAAGAGCGTAATCAAAATCTACTAAAAGTTGCAACCTGTATCGTCAAGCGTCAGCAGGCTTTTTTTGAGCAAGGCGTCATGGCAATGCAGCCGATGGTACTCAAAGATGTGGCAGATGAAGTGGGCTTGCATGAGTCAACCGTTTCTCGTATCACTACCAGCAAAACCATCGTTACCCCCAAAGGGCTATTTAGCCTAAAATATTTCTTTTCCAGTCAAGTCAGTAGTGATGAAGGTGAGGGCGTTTCTTCAACCGCTATCAGTGCGATGATCAAGCAAATGATTGAGTCAGAAGACCCCAAAAAACCGCTATCTGATAGTAGTATTATGAAGCATTTGCAAGGTAAAGGTATTGATATTGCCCGTCGTACCGTGACCAAATACCGAGAAGGTATGAACATCGGTTCTTCTACGCAGCGTAAAGTGCGGTTTTGACCGCAATGTTGTGATTAGAGGGTCAGTCAAAATCTTTTCTAGCTGAATTCTCAAATTTAACTAAGCCGTCAAATATAACTAAATTTTCAAATATAACTCAGCTTTTAAATTTAACTGAATTTTCAAATTTAACTCAACGCTCGAACTGTTAACAAATCTCTTGGTATTTTGCTAAACAGCAATGGTTGATGGCATGCCTACCTTTTTGCATAATGGATTCATAAGGGATAAACCTTTTACGCAGTAACATGGATCTTTTAGCAACTTATCTTGGTACACGGGTATGCTTGAACACTATAATTTGATTTTACTTTTTTTAGGGTTGGCGTTTTTAATCGGGGCATTCTTTCCTGTGCTACCGCGCAAGCTTTCGATATCCCTGCCTATGATACAAATTACCTTTGGCGCACTGCTAGGGTATTTTTTTATGGGGCTGCCTAGAATTAATCCGCTTAATTATGGCGTTCCTATAGAAAAAGTTACAGAAGTGGTGGTGCTGATTTCATTGGTTGGTTGTGGTATCAAGCTCGATACTCCGCTCAATTGGAAAACTTGGCAACCGACCTTAAGGCTGTTGGTGATTGTGATGCCAGTGGGTATCGCCGCGATGGCATTGATGGGGCATTACATTTTTGGACTCAGTATGGCGGCGGCTATTTTGCTCGGTGCGGTGCTAGCGCCAACCGACCCTGTATTAGCGGCAAGCATCCAAGTCGGTCCACCCAACTCCGAACGACAGGAAGATGTGACCCGATTTACCCTCACCTCTGAGGCGGGTCTCAATGATGGACTGGCATTTCCGTTCGTGTATTTAGCGATAGCCATTGCTACGGCTGCCTCACTCAATCAGGGTTTTGGTGCAGAGGATTGGCTGCATTGGTTGGGCTATGATGTGTTATGGCGAATCATTGCAGGGGTGGTGGCGGGTTACTGTGTCGGTAAGTTTTTGGCAAACTGGCTATTTACCAAGGCATATCCCGATAAAGTCGAGCAGAGTTATATGGTGTTAGCCTTGATGTTACTAGCTTATAGCATTACAGAGTTTGTGCATGGTTATGGTTTTATTGCAGTATTTGTGGCGGCCTTAACTTTTCGGCGTTCAGAATGTGAACATGAATATCATGAAGGCTTGCATGATTTTGCTGAGCAAATTGAAGGTTTGCTGATGTCGCTCGTGATGGTATTCTTGGGACTGCTCGTGGGTCAGGCGTTAGCGAGTGATGTTACTCTTAGCTGGCAAGTGTATGTGGTATGTTTGGCGTTTATATTTTTGATACGTCCCATTGTGGGTTATTTTAGTCTAGGTAAACTGGGGATGAGTCGCAATGAACGCTGGGTAACGGCAGGACTAGGCATTCGCGGGATTGGTACCTTGTATTATATCGCCTATGCGATGAATAAAGGCGTATTTACCAGTGATGAAGCGCTAAAAATTTGGGTGATTTGTGTGGTAATGATTGCAATGTCGGTGTTCTCACATGGGCTAACCGCCAATCGTTTATTAGCCATGACCAAAAATTAGTGTAATGCAAAAATAAAAAAGCGGGTAAGTTACCCGCTTTCTTTACGATGATATGATTAGCCACCACCCACCGCTTGCACCACTTCAATGTTCATACCATCTTGCAAGGTAACATTTGCCAATTGGCTTTTTGGAATCAATTCACCGTTAATTTCAACAGCAAAACGACCTTGGGTTTGTCCCATTTCATCCAATAGTTGTAAGAGATTTTGATGTAACGTTTGTTTGACGTCACCATTTAAAGTCACTTGTGGCATTATTTCGCTTCCTGTTTTGTTACGCTTCCTGTCATGGTTAAATAGGGTTAAACTGATGAAGTGTGCTTAGCAACACTGATCGCAAGCCAAACCCATGCAATAATAAACAGCGTGCCGCCAATCGGGGTAATGGCGCCTAACCAGCGCGGCATACCCAAAGCCATCAAGTACAGCGAACCTGTAAAAAGCACAATACCCAGCTGCATCACCCACGCGATAGTAGGGGAGGTGAGGTTTATACGCAATAACATACCAACAATCAACAACCCAAGCGCGTGATAAAAAAAGTACTGCGTACCCGTCTGCCACCAAGCCATCTGCTCGGCTGATAAACGCGGTTTAAGCCCATGTGCGGCAAACGCCCCACAGGCGACCGCCACTGCCATATTTATCGCGCCAATACTTAGCCAATTCATGACAGTTAATCCAACTGCAAATGGGTATTGGCTAACATGGCTTCTTTGATTTTATCCATGGCATTTTTTTCAATTTGACGTACCCTTTCTGCGGAGATATTGTACTCTGCCGCCAACTCGTGCAAGGTCGCTTTTTGCTCATTGAGCCAGCGCTGCTGTACGATATCCCGCGAGCGATCGTCTAAGTCTTCCATCGCTTCCATCAAGGCTGAATTGTTATTTTCTTCCCAATCAGCATCTTCTACCATATCGGCAGGGTCAGCCGCATCTTCCAAAAAATACTGCGGTGCATAGCGACCTTCGTCTTCATCATCACTTTGTGCTTCAAACGATGCATCATACGAAGTAAGACGGCTTTCCATCTCTAGCACTTGTTTGACGGTAACATTTAAGTCTTTGGCAATCGCTTCGGCTTCTTCGAGCGTTAACTGGTTGTTGGTTTTTTTCAGTGAGCGCAAGTTAAAAAACAGCTTGCGGTGCGCTTTGGTGGTCGCGACTTTGACAATACGCCAATTGCGAATCACAAACTCATGGATTTCAGCTTTGATCCAATGCACGGCAAAAGACACCAAACGCACACCTTTGTTTGGGTCAAAACGTTTCACTGCTTTCATCAAACCGACATTGCCTTCTTGAATCAAGTCACCTTGTGGCAAGCCATAGCCAGAGTAGCTGCGCGCAATGTGAATCACAAATCGCAGATGCGACATAACCAGCAGCCGTGCTGCTTCTACATCCCCTTCGTCAGTATAGCGATGCGCAAGCTCCTGTTCTTGTTCTGCTGTCAAAATAGGAATTTGATGAACCGCGTTGATATACGCGCCTAAATTTACCCCAGGGGCAGATAAGGCAGTCGGCATGGTAGGAACAAGCGCATTGGTCATGGCTTTCTTTTGACGGGATCGCGATACAGTTTTTCGTGGTTTTTCAGCAAACTCATCGTCATAGTCGTCATCAGCCTCGTCCACTAATTCATCATAGTCATCATAACTATCGGGGAGCTGTGCAAGGTCGATATCGTCGTCGCCTAAGCTATCAAAGTCTGGCTCGTCAAATTCATCGCGTTCGTCATCGTCGATGTCATCAAAGGCAGCGTGTGGGTCGTCACCCAGCTTAGCATCAAGCTTGGTCGATTTTTTTGCGTTGGCAGTCTTTTTTATTGTCGTTGTTTTGGTCTTTGTAGCCATGAAATAGCCTGTCAATTGTCCTTTAATTTCTGTTATTTAGTATGCCTTAAAGCTAGCTTTTTTGTAAGAGGCGTTTAGCAACTTTTGGTTATGATCGAGTGAAAGATTGTGTCTGTTGTATTTTCAGACGGTGTGATTGATGTCTGTTGCACCAGGGTATATCCGGCATGCTGACAAAAAGCTGCGATGTCACGCTTGCTGTTAGGATCGGTTGCGGTTACATACACCGCATGACCTAACGCAGTCTTTTTTAGTGCCATTTTCAATTTAAGCAGAGGCATCGGGCAGGCGAGTCCTTTGCCATCCACATAATGCTCAATTTGAGCATTGATGTTGAGATTGTTATATTCGTCTGAGTGAAACAACCCCCAATCTTGGCAAAAGTCGTCATCCGATAGTAAGGCAGGATTTAGCGTAATCTGAGAAGAATCCGTCATGGTAATAAAATCGCTACTTGAAAATTCAAAGTGTGTTAGATGGTTATTATAGGCTAAATTACAAGTGTAGACGATTGAGATAAATCAAAGTTAGCATTATATTTTTGAAAATCTAACCTTTATGCTGCCCTTAGTAGTCGGTAGATTGTAGCAAGATATCATTACAAAATTTGGCTTTTTAAAGCTGCTGAAATTTGTATATTGAGCAGTATTATTTAGCATTTACCTTTTTTTAAATATCATTTTTTAAACATCATTCTAAGCTAATTCGCTGTCAAAGGTCGCGCATGCCCATCAATCCACTTACTGGTTATTTATCTGCTGGTTATTTATTTAGAAAAACGCCCGTAGTGGCTGTATTAAGTACCCTATCAACGGGCGTGCTTGCTGTCGATAACTTCTCCTATCAAAGTGCGCCTGCTTTTAATCCAGTCATGATTACAAGTGCTGAGCCTACCAAGGTCAATAGCCAATTAGCCGCTATGGACAATGGGCAAGCGCTCATCGATACCGAGCAAAATCGCCAAGTCGGTGAGTGGGCGCTTCGACAAATCAACGGCAATGCAGCGCTGATAAAAGACCCTTGGTTGCAGCAATCGCTTGAACAAATTGTGTGGCAAATCAATGCGGTGGCAGGTCTCAACGCACCCATGGGGCTGGTGATTATCAATGACAAGCAAATCAATGCCTTTGCAGTACCCTCTGGACTTATCGGCATCAATGTCGGTTTGTTGGATAAAGCCAAAAGTCTGGATGAAATAGTGAGCGTCATCGCGCATGAAATTGCCCATGTCAGCCAGCGCCATTATCAACATCGCAATGATGAAAAAACCAAACAGCTACTGATGCAGGCAGGCGGTCTTTTGGCGGGCGTCGCAGCATCTAAAGTCGGGGATGGTGATGCCGCTGCCGCTGTCATGCTAGGCTCTCAGGCGATGTCGGCCAATGCTGCTGCTTCCTATAGCCGTGGTCAAGAGCGAGAAGCTGACCGTATTGGCATGCAAATCATGAACCAAGCGGGCTATGATGTCAATGCCATGCCCAGTTTCTTTGCCACCCTAGACCAACAAAACCCTGTCAAAAGTAACACCTTGATTCCCAGTTTTATTTTAAGCCATCCGCTCACCGCAGATAGAATCAGTGAAGCAAGAGCGCGAGTCGCAACTTACAAGCGTGATAGTCAGGCTAATATGGCGTCAAACCGTTATCAATCTATTCAACAGCAGCGCGCGCAACTGTTTGAACAAATCCAGTGGCGTGCTCGCTACTATGGCTATCTAGTCAACAAAGCCGATTTAGAACAAGGGGCAAAAACCAGTAAAGCTGCCAAGCTTGCGCTGATTAATTATTATATCGATAACGGACAACCCAAAGCGGCACAAAGCTTAATGCAGGATTTTGACAAGGACATCAACACACTCGCCAATCCGCTAGCAGTCGTGACATTTAGTCAGTTAGCGGCGCAGCAAGGCAATGTCGATGTGGCAATCGCTAAATTGCAACAACTCGCCGCTGTGTATCCTGAGCGCACAGATGTGCCACGTTATCTGAGTGACATTTATTTAAAATATCGACCTACGGCAGAAAGTGGTCAAAAAGTATTAGCGCTGCTTCAACCCTTATCCAAGCAAAATCCCCGCGACGTCATGCTGTGGGATCGATTGCAGCAAGCCAGCCAACTACTGGCAAAACATGGTAGCGGCGATGAGCAGCTGATTCATCGCATCAATACATTACGCTATCGCGCGTATGGCGAGTTATGGCGCAATGAGCTAAAAGACGCGGTGACATCACTCACCCAAGCCAAATCGTTAGCAAAGCAGCTACCTAGTAACCAATCTTTGCTAGCACTGCTGAATCAGCAAATCAACCAAGTACAAGACGCCAATCAGTTTAAACCATCTTAACCATTAGACGGCTAACGTAGGTTCATTATCCGTTGGCTCATCCTCCTCGGGTAGCGCCAACCAATTGCCAAGTTTTAATGACAGTTCTTCGAGCCCAATTCTATCTTGGGCAGAAAATAATTGAATACTAAACGGCAATTTTAATTTATTAAGCTGATTGCGGGTTTGCTGCAGCGTGTTTTTGGCAGCGCCGTATTTGAGCTTATCGGCTTTGGTTAATAGCACATGAACCTCAAGCTCACCGTCTTTTGCCCAGTGTAGCATTTGCTCATCAAAGAATTTTAGTGGATGGCGAATGTCTGTGAGCAGCACTAAACCGGCGAGGCTTTTACGCGAAATTAGGTATTTTTCCAGCTCTGACTGCCATTCTTTTTTCATCGCCTCGGGCACGGCGGCATAGCCATACCCCGGCAAATCCACCAACCGCTGATCCAAATTGCCCATATTAAAAAAGTTAATCATTTGGGTGCGACCTGGGGTTTTGGAGGAACGGGCTAACTGGCGCTGCTGGGTCAAGGCATTAATGCAAGAGGACTTACCAGCATTTGAGCGGCCAGCAAAAGCAACTTCGCGACCCGTATCGGCAGGACACAGTTTGAAAGTAGGGGCAGACAGCATAAATTGGGTTTGATGCAACCAGCGTTTTGCTGCATCACTATCGTCAGTAATCGCAGTTGGCGCGGGTGTGTTAGTAGAATCCATCATCAGCACATAATCTTAATGTTAAAGCGCTATTGTATCAGCAAATACCCATAACCCAAAATTTTGAGCACTTGCTACCGCTGTTTTGTGAGATATTTTTTGTAGTGAAACCCGCTTGCCAACCTGCAAATGACTTTTACATGATTATCGAGTTATGGCATAATAATCAGCCATATCAATTATTCGATTATGGTTTTAATCATAACCATCACTGTAATCGACAAAACCCTCGGTGTTTTAAAATCATTAAGCTAACTTAAATGTCGTATTAGCCATATGATTAGCGTTCATTAGTAGGGTAGCCTACAAATTTTGCAGACAAGCGCATGGTTGTCTTGCTATAATATTGTAACTTAGTAGATACATTAACCAGTGTTAAAGCAATAAATATGTATGATGATAACTGGGTGTTGCTTTGATATTGTAAGTAATGCCTTTGTCGCTAGCTCATTGTGAGTCATAACCAACACGCTTTAGTAGGAATTGTTACCGATGAAAAAAATACTCACTGCCGCAAGCCTTTTAATTGCCAGCGTAAGCGGTTCTGCAGCTGTTACCGTACCAAAATATGACATAGCCAAAGGTAAGGTTATTGCTGAATCAGTTTGTGGTGCTTGTCATGGCGTCAATGGTGTTAGTAGTGTTCCTGCACAGCCTAACCTTGGCGGACAAAACGTTAAGTATCTCTATAAACAGCTAACCGAATTCAAATCAGGCGCACGTGTCAACCCTATCATGTCAGCGCAAGTGGCAAAATTAAATGACCAAGACATGGCGAATGTGGCAGGTTATTATGCAAGCCAACCTCGTTGGGGGGTAGGTTATGCTAATCCTGCTTACGCAGCAACAGCGCAAAAATTGTATTATGGTGGTAATAGCACACGCGGTGTGATTCCTTGTGCAGGCTGTCACGGTGGTAAAGCCAATGGTAATGATTTAGCCGCTTTCCCACGTATTGGCGGTCAGCATTCAGCTTATATCGCAACCCAATTAAAACTGTTCCGTGCGGCAGGTCGTGAAGACGATGTAACCGACCCATCACAAACGCGCATGAATGATGCAGCTAAAAAAGGCGATAAAGGCATGATGCAAATCGTGGCATCAAAATTATCAGATAATGATATTAAAGTATTATCTGACTATATCAGCGGTCTACACTAGTATTTAGCGGTATATCATTTAGCCAAGCTTAGCGCTTGGCTTTTTTATTGCCTAAAACCACCTGAACCAATAGTAAATTTTAGTGGCAAATTAACCGGTTAACAAAAGCTTAAGCATAAAAAAAGAGCCACCGAAGTGACTCTTTTGTATGCTTGCTAACGATTAGTCGTTAACTTTAGCAACAACACCCGCACCTACAGTACGGCCACCTTCACGGATTGCAAAGCGTAAGCCTTGGTCCATTGCGATTGGGTGGATTAGCTCTACGTTCATTTCAACGTTATCGCCAGGCATTACCATCTCTGTACCTTCTGGTAATTGGATTGCGCCAGTTACGTCGGTAGTACGGAAGTAGAATTGTGGACGGTAACCATTTAAGAATGGGGTGTGACGACCACCTTCTTCTTTTGATAGTACATATACTTCTGCGTCAAATTTGGTGTGTGGTTTGATTGAACCTGGTTTAGCCAATACTTGACCACGTTGTACGTCTTCACGTTTGGTACCACGTAGTAGTACACCACAGTTCTCGCCTGCACGACCTTCGTCTAACAGTTTACGGAACATTTCAACGCCAGTACAGGTGGTTTTTGCGGTTGGTTTGATACCAACGATTTCAATTTCTTCACCAACTTTGATGACGCCTGATTCTACACGACCTGTTACGACTGTACCACGACCAGAGATTGAGAATACGTCTTCGATTGGCATCAAGAATGGTTTGTCAATCGCACGTTCTGGTTCTGGGATGTAGCTGTCTAGGGTGTCAAGTAGTTCTAGTACGGCTGGTTCACCGTATTTGCCTTCGCCGCCGTTTAGGGCTTCTAGGGCAGAACCTTTGATGATTGGGGTGTCATCACCAGGGAAGTCGTAGCTTGATAGTAGTTCACGTACTTCCATTTCGACGAGTTCTAGTAGTTCTTCGTCATCAACCATGTCACATTTGTTCATGAATACCATGATGTATGGTACACCTACTTGGCGTGATAGTAGGATGTGTTCACGGGTTTGTGGCATTGGGCCGTCAGTGGCTGATACGACTAGGATAGCGCCGTCCATCTGTGCTGCACCGGTGATCATGTTTTTAACATAGTCAGCATGGCCAGGACAGTCTACGTGTGCGTAGTGACGTGCTTGGGTGTCATATTCAATGTGTGAGGTGTTGATGGTGATACCACGGGCTTTTTCTTCAGGGGCTGAGTCAATTGACGCGTAGTCTTTGGCTTCACCACCGTTGTGTTTTGCTGCTACGGTCGCAATCGCAGCTGTTAGGGTTGTTTTACCATGGTCAACGTGTCCAATGGTGCCTACGTTAACGTGTGGTTTAGTACGTTCAAACTTGGCCTTTGCCATAATTTAATCCTCTTTTGTTAATATTAACCTAATGCTATTAGGTCATTTACTTTATTATCAACGCTTATAGGTTATGAAAATTTGACCCATTAAATTTAACAGGTCAAATTAGCTAACTTATAATTTTTTTCAGTGTCGAATAGGATAGAAGAATTTGAGTGGTTTTAACAATCAAATTACCCATCAAATTTATTCGTCATCATCTTTATGAGTGAATTTTTTGATGATTTCATCAGCAACGTTACGTGGTGTCTCAGCGTATTTTGCAAACTCCATTGAGTAGGTTGCACGACCTTGAGACATTGAACGTAATTGGGTTGCATAACCAAACATCTCGGCTAGTGGCACTTCAGCACGGATTTGTTTAACGCCGCCAAACATGTCATCCATACCTTGCACCATACCGCGGCGACGGTTTAAGTCACCCATGATATCACCCATGTAGTCTTCCGGTGTCTCAACTTCTACTTTCATAACTGGCTCAAGTAGAACAGGGTTTGCATTCATAAAGCCTTTACGGAAGGCCATAGAACCTGCCATTTTGAACGACAGCTCATCTGAGTCAACGTCATGGTACGAACCATCATACAGTGTCGCTTTAATACCAACGACTGGGTAACCTGCAAGAACACCATTTTTCATACGTTCTTGAATACCTTTGTCTACCGCACCAAAGTACTCTTTTGGTACCACGCCACCAACAACTTCTTCAGCAAATTCATATTCTTTGCCATCAGCTGTGTCAAGTGGCTCAAGACGTAACCATACATGACCGAATTTACCACGACCACCAGTTTGGCGTACGAATTTGCCTTCTTGCTCAACGGTGTTACGAATCGTTTCACGGTAAGCGACTTGTGGTGCACCCACGTTGGCTTCAACGCTAAACTCACGTTTCATACGGTCAACAAGAATTTCTAAGTGAAGCTCACCCATACCGCTGATGATAGTCTGACCAGATTCTTCATCGGTGTGAACACGGAATGACGGGTCTTCTTTTGCCAAACGATTAAGCGCGATTGACATTTTTTCTTGGTCAGCTTTGGTTTTTGGTTCAACTGCCAATGAAATAACAGGATCTGGGAACTCCATGCGCTCAAGGGTAATAATATTGTTTTCGTCACATAGGGTATCACCCGTTGTTACATCTTTTAGACCCACAAATGCAACGATGTCACCTGCGCGAACTTCATCCACTTCTTTTTGTGAGTTAGCGTGCATCTCAACGATACGACCAATACGCTCACGTTTCATTTTCACTGGGTTATAAACAGAGTCACCTTGTTTAGCAACACCTGAATATACACGGACGAAGGTTAAGTTACCTACGTATTTGTCATTCATGATTTTGAACGCAAGACCCGCAAATGGTGCATCATCCGATGATTCACGAGTCGCTTCAGTTTCAGCTTTGTCATCTAACACACCTTTGATCGCATCAACGTCATTTGGTGCTGGTAAGAATTCGATAACCGCGTCAAGCATACGTTGTACGCCTTTGTTTTTAAACGCCGTACCACAAAGCATTGGTTGAATTTCGCCCGCTAAGGTACGTGCACGTAAACCTGCTACGATATCTTCACGTGATAAATCACCTTCTTCTAGATATTTATCCATCAACTCTTCTGAAGATTCAGCCGCTGCCTCAACCATGTTGCTGCGCCATTCATCGACGGTATCAACTAAGTCGGCAGGAATTTCTGCGTACTCAAATTTCATACCTTGAGAAGCGACATCCCAAATGATGGCTTTCATCTCTAGAAGGTCAACAACCCCTTCAAAGGTATCTTCTGCACCGATTGGCACAACTACAGGTACTGGGTTACCCCCAAGACGTTGTTTTACTTGGTCAACAACGCGGAAGAAGTTTGCCCCTGTGCGGTCCATTTTGTTCACGAACGCAAGACGCGGTACTTTATATTTGTTTGCTTGACGCCATACTGTTTCTGACTGAGGCTGTACACCACCAACCGCACAGTAAACCATACATGCACCGTCAAGTACACGCATTGAACGTTCTACTTCAATGGTGAAGTCAACGTGACCGGGGGTGTCAATGATGTTAATGCGATGCTCTGGGAATTGATGACCCATACCAGACCAGAAACAAGTCGTTGCCGCTGAGGTAATAGTAATACCACGCTCTTGCTCTTGTTCCATCCAGTCCATGGTTGCAGCACCTTCATGCACTTCACCTAGCTTATGGTTTTTACCTGTATAAAACAAAATACGTTCAGTTGTTGTCGTTTTACCCGCATCAATATGTGCAGAGATACCGATATTACGGTAGCGATTCAAGGGTGTTGTACGTGCCATAGTTAATTCCTAAGGACTAAAGATTAAAATTATTCCATTATCAATAAACAGTTATGTCTTAAAATGAATAATAATTAGTTTTAACGTTTGATTGAAAGATCGACAACCAACTAGATAAAAGAAAGCCTTACTCTTGACATAAGTGCTGTATGATAAGAGCTTGCCATGACAAACGCATGACAAGCTTCTTTTTCAATATGCAATATTGGGCTGAATTTGCAAACTTCAAGTCACCCAATATCATCTATTTTATTATAAGCTAATTGCTACCTAGGTGATAGCAATCAGTATCAATTAGAAACGATAGTGTGAGAACGCTTTGTTTGCGTCAGCCATACGGTGAACTTCGTCACGTTTTTTCAGTGCATTACCTTTGCCATCAGCTGCGTCTAGCAATTCACCTGCTAAACGTAAAGCCATAGATTTTTCAGAACGTTTTGCAGCCGCATCAACTAACCAACGCATTGCTAATGCAGTACGACGGGAGGGACGTACTTCCATAGGAACTTGGTAGGTAGCACCACCCACACGGCGAGCTTTCACTTCCACCATTGGGCGAACTCTTTCTAACGTATCTTCAAAAAACTGGACAGGATCAACGCCCGAGTTTTTTTCTACAACACGGTCTAATGCACCGTATACGATTGATTCTGCAACTGATTTTTTACCGTCAACCATTACATGGTTGATGAATTTAGCAAGTGTTTTGCTACCAAATTTAGGATCTGGTAGGATTTCACGGGCAGCGATGACACGACGTCTAGGCATGATAATTTCCTTGTGTATTCAGGGTAGTCTGGTAGCTAAGCGGTTGCTTTTCACCAGCCTTACTGCATAGTATTGTAAAACTATAATCAACTATGCAAACAATGTTAAAAAATGGGGTAAAAAACGGCTAAAATTATGCTTTAGGACGTTTTGCGCCGTATTTTGAGCGGCCTTGTTTACGATCTTTCACGCCTGCACAGTCAAGTGCGCCACGAACGGTATGGTAACGAACACCTGGTAAGTCTTTTACACGACCACCACGGATAAGTACAACACTGTGCTCTTGTAGGTTGTGACCTTCACCACCGATGTAGCTTGATACTTCAAAACCTGACGTCAAACGCACACGGCATACTTTACGCATCGCTGAGTTTGGTTTTTTTGGTGTGGTAGTGTATACACGGGTACACACGCCACGGCGTTGTGGGCAAGCTTTTAAAGCTGGCACTTTTGATTTTTCAGTAATGGTATTGCGACCTTTACGAATTAATTGATTTGTAGTTGCCATAAGGCACTCTCTCCCGTTTGTTGTCAAAAAATCTCTAAAAACCGCTAATAAGCTATTTTTAGGACAGCGTATTATAGAGATTTTTGTTGGTTTTATCAACTAAAAAATTACCCAAATAAGGCAAATGGATGATGCAGGTGATGATTGTTAGAAAATTTGAGAAAACTAGGGGAAGGCAAATTATCAAAAGCCGTGCTTATCAAGCACAGGGTATCAAACACACTGTGAATCACATCACAACAGACTAAAATAAAAAAGACCAAAACTAAAAGAACCAATGCGTTAACTTTGAAAACCTTAAGAAACTTATCGGTTAAAAGTCAACGCATTGGTTCTAGCTCAAGTTATTATTTATTGTTATTATTTAATGATTCCAAAAAAATCAATTTAATGATGGTGATTTTAAATAATTGTAATTTTAAATTTCTTATTTTTTTTATAATTTTTTTAAATTAACAACGTGATGTACTGACATTTTATTTTTATTTATTGGGGTTATCATCGTTATTGGTTATTAAGCTTATCATCCGTTGTTAAATCTATTTTGCCAAATTTAAGCGGGTTGGTCTTTTGAGATTTGGTGAATAACGTTGATATTGATAGCTAAAAATGTGATGTTGCTAACGGGTTGTGTAAAAGTTTGTGTCACATGACTTAAAGTAACGAACTTTATCGTAACTAACCTTAAATTAGTCAGCACTAGCTACAACTAATAAAAAAGGCAAAAGCCAAACAGCTAGCTTTTACCTTGTTATATTAGCGCAAGATTATTCTTCAGTCGTATGAGTCAACTTTGGCGCGGGGGCAAATACCGACATCGCAATTTCAATCACTTCATTGATAATAATATTGTTGTAAGCCGTACCCAAGCCAACCGCAGTGAGTGGAATGACTTTATGTAAAAAACCGAAATTAAACTGCTCAATGTTGATATTAAACTGCGTCGATAGTTCTTCTAGTTTGGTTAATATGCCCATCGCTGATTGGCTGTCTTCTTCGGCAAGTACTGCCGTTCTATACTCTTCAATCGACTGGTCGGTCATCGCTTCAAATATACCCAAGCCTGCCAGCAAAGTTTGCTTTTCTTGCAATTTATTGAGATCCACTTTAGCTAAAATTTCATAAGCGATGGCGATACCTTGTTGTCCCGTCAACGGACGATCATAGATTGCACTGATTTGGAAAATCGTCCGCAAACACACCGCCAATAGCCACATTGTATCTACCAAAATACCGGGTAAACCCGCCAAGTTACTAAGCCCACCTAGCGTGGCTAAAGCACGGTTTTGATCGCCAATACTACGGGCTAGGGCTTGTCGCTCACTAGCAACCAAAGTGTCTTTAAAACGCCCATCACGCGCCAAATCAAAATTCGCCCAATTTTGCGACAGTTTACCGACTTGGGAAAAAACCGCATCCGTTGCTTTATCAAAAATCGCCTTGGGGATTAGTGAGGTTGCCATTTTGCTATAGCTGCCAAATGGGGTTTTACCAAGTAGTTTTTTTGATAGTTTGGGAATATGCTCATGAAACGCATTTTTATCATTTGATAACGCTTGTTGAAGGCTATCAAAATCAATATCCGCTAATGGTTTGTTTTGTATCGTATCTTTTGCGCTCAGTTGTGCTAATTTATGACCTAGCGCTTCAAAGACACGGCGGCTAATAGAAGTGGAGGCTGACATGAGAGTTATCCTTAATATTATGCTTTTTTATTGGGAAATACTGTCGTAGTAAAACAGCGTAAAGAAAGTGACCGCACTTTTCAACTTTAATGCGTAAAGAGACGTTACACAATGATATCTTTTGTCGATTTAGTTGAATGTTGTGCGTGTAGCTATATTGGATTAAGACAACATAACTAACCATAGTCGTGGTCTAAGAAATATTTTGTAACATTTTTGGGGAAAAACTAGGCAGGTGAAATCGAGAGGGGTACAATAGCATGATATTTATCATCAATTGATTAAACCAAAAGGAATGGTATATGCAGCGCGTTGTAATCACAGGGGCAGGACTTATCTCATGTATTGGTAATGACTTAGCCACAGTCAGCGAGTCGCTACAGCAAGGCAAATCGGGGTTGGTATTTAATCCGATTTATCAAGAAAAAGGCTTTAAAGCCTGTATCTCAGGTAGTATTGATGACGATAACCTAGATACCTCGCATATCGATCGCAAACTTAAACGCTTTTTGTCAAAAGCCAGTTTATACGCCTATCTAAGTGCGCTACAAGCAATCGAGCAAGCAGGATTGTCATTAACAGATATTGCTCACAATACCAATATTGGCGTGGTAGCAGGTTCGGGTGGGGCATCGAGTGCCGATGTGGCGGCAGCGGTCGATGCAATGCGTGAAAAAGGCTTGCGCGGTGTCGGCGCCATGGCAGTGCCAAAAACCATGGCAAGTACGGTATCAGCCAGTGTCGCAACGGGGTTAAAGATTGGCGGGGTTAGCTACTCTATTGCCTCAGCTTGTGCGACCTCAACGCATTGTGTGGGTCATGCCATGGAGCTGATTCAATTGGGTAAGCAAGACCTTGTGATTGCAGGCGGCGGCGAGCAAGAAGACTGGACACAATCTTGTATGTTTGATGGCATGGGTGCGATGAGCACACAGTACAATGACAAGCCGCAACTCGCCAGTCGCCCTTACGATGCAGATCGAGACGGTTTTGTGATTGCCGGCGGTGGTGGCATGGTGGTGATTGAGAGCCTAGACTCTGCGAAACAACGCGGCGCGACTATTTTGGCAGAGATTGTTGGCTATGGTGCAAGCTCTGATGGGGCGGATATGGTGGCACCCAGTGGGGTAGGTGCGGTCAACTGTATGAAACAGGCGCTTAAACAAGCAGGCTTAAACTCCGTTGACTATATCAATACTCATGGTACTAGCACCCCCATTGGGGATATCACAGAGCTTGAAGCGATTCGTCAGGTGTTTGGAAGTGAATTACCACCGATTAGCTCAACCAAATCAATGACAGGTCATAGTTTGGGCGCGGTGGGCGTGCAAGAATTAATTTATTGTTTGTTGATGCTCAATCAAGGCTTTATTGCGCCCAATATCAATATTGAAAACTTGGATGAAAAAGCCAAAGATTTTGATATTGTGCGTGAGAAACGGGATGCAAATCTTAATACGATTATGACTAATAGCTTTGGCTTTGGTGGTACCAATGCAAGTTTGATTATCAAAAAGTTTGTTGAATAAATACTGATGGACCGTCATAATTGATAAAAATAGGCGATGACAGTTACCCGATTGTCATCGCTTTTTTGACGCTAAATATAATCATAAAGGTAAAGCATGTACCCAATGCCAAGTTTACAACATCTTGCGCCCTCTCAACTCATCACCCTGTTACAACAGTTTAATACGACCAATAATCATGCAATCTATCCGATTTGGCTCAATAACGAGGGTCAAAATGTCATCGGTTTATTGCCAAAAACAATTTTTGAAATACATTCTCAAAATCAGCTTACCCAAAAGCAACGTCAAAATTGCTCATTCGATGATGTTGGGTACTGTGATACTGTGATTAACACTGGTGCTGATACTGCCACTGATAGGGCAGCTAAGGGTGTTGATATTAGCGAATTAACTGCTGCGCTTGAGGCTTATCAACAGCTATCACTTAAACAGTCTGCTAGCCAACATACGGCTAATGTGGGCTACCAAGATGGCTTGATGGGATTTATTAGCTACGATTTATCAGCGTATCATTTAGCAAATGCAAACCGTGTAGCAAATGCAAACCACATGCAAACAAGGGCACATCACGTAGAATCTAGTTACTTAACGCCCAATCAGCCGCAGCTATTTTTGGGACATTACGATATTTATTTGACCTATCAGCACCAGAAGTGGCATTTACATACAACCACTGAGGAAGCCATGGCGCAAGCCGCCACCATCGAAAACTGGCTAAATGATTTAGTCAGTGACGTCAAGCTTCCTACACCAAAGCCGCTTAGCTTGTTACCTTTATGGCAAAAATCTGCGTACCACCAAGCTTTTAACAAAATCCAAGACTACCTAACAGCAGGGGACTGTTACCAGATTAATTTAACCCAGTGCTGGCAAGGTGAGTTATCCAATCAGCAGTTGGTCGATTATTTGCCAAGCTTGCATCAGTCCACCCAGGCGCCGTTTGCAGGATATCTAGCACTCGGCAATTATGAGTTACTAAGCTGCTCGCCAGAGTTATTTTTTACCTTCGCAAAAAACGCGCAAGGCGAAAATTGCATTATTACCAAACCCATCAAAGGTACACGCCCACGTGGGCAAAATATAGCCGCTGACCAAGCCAATAAAAATGAACTTGCCAGCAGCGAAAAAGACATCGCCGAAAATGTCATGATTGTCGATTTGCTGCGCAATGATTTGGGCAAATATGCCAAGACTGGGACGGTAAAAGTCCCAAAACTGTTTGATATCGAAAGTTTTAGCAATGTGCACCATATGGTGAGTACCATTACCGCCACCCTCAAAGAAAACATCAGCCCTTGGAGCGTTTTGTTTGAAAGTCTGCCCGCGGGGTCAATCACGGGTACACCCAAAAAGCGCGCAGTAGAAATCATCAATGAATTGGAAGCCAAACCGCGCGGGGCTTACTGTGGTACGATGGGGTATCTCAATTTTGATGGCACAGGGCAATGGAATGTGCTGATTCGGACGCTACAAGCTTTAGATAATAATGTCAGTCTGTGGGCAGGCGGCGGCATCACGATTGCATCAGACTGTGAGGCAGAATACCAAGAATGTTTTGATAAAGTAGGAAATTTATTAAAAATATTACACCAGTAAAGTTACAACAACCTGCCATCAAGTGCGGTATTGAGTTCAGCCGCACTGATGGGCGCGCTTTCGTCCTCAAATGGATTAAACACTAGCTCAATATCATAAAAGGCGATATGGGTATCCACAATCGCCAATTTTTTGCGACCCAATTGCTGGCTAAATGCCAATAACTGTGCTTGATGAGCAAAGCGATAAGTCACCACCTCGCCTGTTTCGATATTTTGGCATTTGATAAAAAACTGCATGCTAGGGTCACTCACAGCGGTCAAACCAAATTTGTTAAGGTATCTAGTAAGCGTTGGTTTTGTTCTGCCGTACCGATGGTGATACGCAAATAACTGCTAATTTTTGGTTTGTTAAAATGACGAACAATCACCCCTTGCGCCCGCAATTTTTCAAATACCTGTATGGTTTCCCCCATTGAAGCAGGTGGTTTGGCAAACACAAAGTTGGCTTGTGAAGGTAAAACAGTAAAGCCTAATTGGATCAAAGCTTGAGTGACATCATGGCGTAGTGCGATAACTTTCTGGTTGCAAGCAACAAAATAATCGTTATCTTGTAAGCTAGCAACCGCGCCTGCTTGGGCAAGGCGATCTAGGGGATAGCTGTTAAAACTATTTTTATAGCGATTTAATGCTTCAATGAGTGAGTGATTGGCAAACGCCATGCCGACACGCAGCCCTGCTAATGAGCGAGACTTTGAAAAGGTTTGGGTTACCACTAAGTTATCATATTTGTTAATCAAACTGACCGCAGAGGCATTGGGTGTGTCTGCAAAATCAATATACGCTTCATCAATCACAATGACCGCATTGCGATGTTCTTGTAGGAGTTTTTCGATATCCGCCAGCGGCAAAAGCACCCCAGTTGGCGCATTGGGATTGGCAATAATAATGCCACTGCAAGGGCGGCGATAGTCATCGACATCAATGCTAAAATCGGCTTTGAGCGCAATGGTCACCAAATCCACGTGGAAAGTATCGGCATACACAGGATAAAAACTGTAACCAATATCAGGGGTTAATACCGAACGGTCTTTGACAAAAAAACAAGCAAAAATATGCGCCAAAACTTCATCAGAGCCATTACCGACAAAAATTTGATTGGGGGCTACCTGATAAACTTGTGCCATTACCGCACGTAGTTCGTCAGATTCTGGGGCGGGGTAGCGCTTTAAATGATCGGCTTGATTGAGCAAAACTTGTGCGATGGCTTCAGCGACTTTGGGAGAGGGGGGAAAAGGGTTTTCATTGGTATTAAGCTTACACAGATTGTCATGCTTGGGCTGTTCACCCGGTGTATAGGGCGTTAGGTTGCGAATCAAGGTGCTCCACAGTCGAGTGTTAATTTCGGGTGTTGCATCTGCGTTTGAAGTAAGCGTATCCACCATGACAAATCCTTACAAGATAATCAATGTGTTAAATCAATGTGGTCAGTCAATTTGCTAAGTCAATTTACCAAATCAATTTACCAAACCAATGCGCCAAAGGCTGGCACAAACAATACATAGTAGCATAAATTGGTTAAAAATTTATCCATCGTAGCCCACTGATATCATAAAATTTGGGCTCAACGGTTGAGCAAGACGGATAGGCAGTGAATTTTTAGCCGTTATGTGAATAATCCGTGCGCTGGCTTGGCGAATGTGTTAAAAGATAACCTTTTAACTCAAGCCCGTTAAACCAAGCACCTTAACTCAAGCTCGTTAAAATAAGCTTATTAAATCACCCTTGCTAATAGATTACCTAGTTAAAACTTTGGAAGATGTATGAAATTCTCCGCGTCGCAATCGAGCGAGTCGAATATTCACCCTGCTGCTAACGCGTCTCAGATTTCGGTAGCGACTGCCCCGACCAAGGCATTAATTATCACGGTAGTCATTGCCATTTTATTATTGGCTATCAATATGCGCGCGCCCATTATTGGGTTTGGTGCGGTAGCAAAACTGGTTCAGCAAGATTTGGGGTTAACGACCAAAACCATTGGTTTGATTGGTACGATTCCTGTCATGGCATTTGCATCGAGTTCGTTTATTGCGCCTATGTTGTCACGGCGGATTGGCTTAGAAAACACCATGATTTTGGCAACCAGTTTGCTTGCCATCGGTATTTTTGTGCGAGTGGCGCATCCGCAATTAGGGTTTTTGCTAGCGGGCACGGTGCTGCTATCGTTGGCGATTTCACTCGGCAATGTATTAATCCCTGCCGTCATCAAGAAATACACTCCCAATCAAATTGGGCTTGTGATGGGAAGCTATTCGATGTTTTTGTCGGTGTTTGCTGGCTTTGCGTCAGGCATTGCGATGTGGCTTGTTAGCTTGTCCAACTGGCAATTTGCACTGGGGGTATGGGGCTGGGTCTCTGTGGCAGCGGTAGCAGCTTGGCTAATGGTTGCTCATTTGCGGTTACGGCAAAAAATTAGCAGCCATGATGCTCAAGTCATTAATCAAGCGGTTGCCGAAGTAGGACAACCAAGCCGAAAATCAGTCTGGAAAATCCCGATGGCGTGGTGGATTAGTGCGTTTATGGGTTTGCAATCACTACTTTATTATACGCTCGCCAGTTTTTTACCCTCGTTACTCATTGATAAAGGGCTGAGCAAAGCGCAAGCAGGCAACGTGGGCATGGTGTTTCAATTGGTGGCTTTTCCTTCGATTTTACTGTTGACCAAATGGGTCTCTAGTCGGTGGAATTTACGCACGTTAGCGTTGCTTGCCGCAGTGGGAAACTTGGTAGGCGTGTTTGGCTTTGGGTTTTTGCCTCTGCAAGGCTGGGTATGGGTTTGGAGTATCGCATCTGGCTTTGGATGTGGGGTGATTTTCACTTTATGTATGATGATTTTTACCTTAAAATCAAAGGATAGTCAACAAGCCGCTGAACTGTCAGGGATGGCACAAACCGTGGGTTATAGCATCGCCATAACCGGTCCGATTGTGACAGGGTGGCTTAAAGACTTGAGTCATACTTGGACACTATCGATGGGATTTTTAACCATTTTAATGGGGCTTAATTGTGTGTTTAGTTGGTTAGCAACGCAAAACAAAGCGATTGAATAGCGAGGAAAAATTTGGGGTAACCTTGCGCATTTTACCCGGCATTTTTATGTTAAAGGCTTGTGTATCTTTCAGCTAAATTGAGTAAAAAATCCTGTTTATTGCCAGCTTTTTATCTATACTGTGAGCGTCATTACCAATGCAATTAACGGCAAACAACGGCAAACAACGGCAATAGTGTTGGTAATGCTCTGTTTTATCCTTAACAATTATATAGCCAATCTTGGTAGCCAATCATGAGATAACTCATGTGATAACGTTGTCTAGTCAAGATTAGCCATCTTATAAAATTAGCCACAAAAAAATCATCAGAGGAAAATAACATGTCAAACGATAAACGTATTTCAGACGCAATGGAACAAGCGTTAAACAAGCAAATGATGGTAGAAGCCACACAAGCGCAGGCATATATTGCGCTAGGCAGTTGGGCGGAAGTGAACAATTATCCAGGTATTGCAGATTTTTTCTACAAGCATTCGGCTGAAGAACGTAATCATATGTTCAAGTTTTTAGCTTATATCAACGAGCGTGGTGGCGAAGCTAAAATTGAAGCGATTCCCGCACCGCGTGACAACCCTGTCAGTCTTGAAACCTGTATCGAAGACGTTTGGCAACATGAGTTAGAAAATTCAAAAAAAATCTATGCACTTGTGGACCAAGCCATGGCAGAGCGCGATTGGGCAACGTTTAATTTCTTACAATGGTTTGTCAAAGAACAAATCGAAGAAGAGGCGTTAATCAATAATCTACGTGATAAATTTGCCTTGGCATCAAAAGATAAGGCGGATAACCAAAACTTCTATGAGTTGGATAAAGACATGGCATCAGCCTCCCAAGAAGGTGATTTGCCACGTGAAAAATCGGTTGAATAATTTCTGCCTGCACAAAAAAAAGCTGAGAATCAATCTCAGCTTTTTTGTACTTCATTATTTTTTAATTTCAGTTTTTACTTCAGTGGCAGCTTAGCGTTTTAAATTAACTTTTTAAACTAACGTCACTGGCATCGACCGGCAATTGATTGGGTTTTAACGCCACTGGCTGTGATACCAATGCGGCTTTAAATACTTCATCAATCGTTTCTACTGGCTGGATGCTTAAGCCTTGTTTGACATTGTCAGGAATATCAACCAAGTCACGCTCATTGGATTTTGGAATCAACACGTGTTTGATACCGCCACGATGCGCTGCAAGCAGTTTTTCTTTCAAGCCACCGATACGCAGCACTTTGCCACGCAAAGTAACCTCACCCGTCATGGCAATATCGGGGCGAATGGCAATACCTGTCATCGCAGAGGCTAACGCAAGCGTTAACGCAATACCGGCGGATGGACCGTCTTTGGGAGTCGCACCTTCTGGCATATGCACGTGGATATCTGTGCCTTTGAGCTTATCATAGCTGACGCCTAAGCTATCAGCACGGGCACGAACCACCGTCATCGCCGCACGAATTGACTCTTTCATCACATCGCCTAGTGAACCTGTAAAACTCAGTTCACCTTTACCTTGCACCGCAACCGCTTCAATGGTCAACAGCTCACCACCGACTTGTGTCCAAGCCAAACCTGTGACGCGACCGACTTCAGGTTCTTGCTCCGCCAAGCCATAATCGAATTGGTACACACCCAAGTAATCAGCGACATTTGAACTATCGACCGTTAATTTGTGTGCCGCGGTTTTATCTTCCGCTTTGTCTTTGCCCGATGATTCAACATTTTGTTTTACCACTTTGCGGGCGATTTTGTTGATTTCACGTTCAAGGTTACGCACACCTGCTTCACGGGTATAGCGTTGTACAATCGCTTTGAGTGCCTCATCGGTGATATCAATTTCAGTATCACTTAAGCCATTTTGCTTGATGGCTTTTGGTACTAAGTATTTATCCGCGATGCTGATTTTTTCATCTTCGGTATAGCCGGGCAGACGAATCACCTCCATACGGTCAAGTAGCGCAGGTGGGATATCCATACTATTAGCGGTACAGATAAACATCACTTGTGATAAGTCTAAATCCATATCCAAGTAGTGATCGTTAAAGCTATGATTTTGCGAGGGGTCTAACACTTCAAGCAATGCTGAAGCAGGGTCACCACGAAAATCTTGCGCCATTTTATCGATTTCATCGAGTAAGAATAGCGGATTTTTTACGCCCACTTTTGAGAGTGATTGTACGATTTTACCTGGCATAGCACCGATATAGGTACGTCGGTGCCCACGAATTTCGGCTTCATCTCGCACGCCGCCCAATGCCATACGGATAAACTCACGACCTGTCGCACGGGCAATGGACTCACCTAAAGAAGTTTTACCCACCCCAGGCGGACCTACTAAGCAAAGAATCGGACCTTTTAAGGTATCCACGCGAGATTGCACTGCCAAAAACTCCAAGATGCGGTCTTTCACGTCTTGTAAACCATAATGGTCAGTGTCAAGCACGTCATGGGCTTTATTAAGGTCGATTGAGACATCACTGGTTTTGTTCCAAGGGGTGTCTAAAATCCACTCGACATAGTTGCGCACGACCGATGACTCAGAAGAGGCAGCAGGCATGGTTTTGAGTTTACGAAACTCATTTTCTGCTTTTTTACGCACCGCTTCTGGCAAATCGGCTTCCGCTAAACGTTTTTCTAGCTCAGCAATATCGTCATCTTCATAATTCTCACCGCGTTCTTCATGAAGGTCAGAAAGCTCAGATTTTATCGCTTTCATTTTTTCATTTAAGAAATACTCGCGCTGGTTGTTTTCCATCTGGCGACGTACCGCTTCTTGTAATTCTTGCTCGATATTGTGCTCGGCGCTTTGCTGAATCAAATAGTCTGACAACTCTTTGATATGCGCAGTCAAATCATCGACTTCCAAAAAGTTTTGTTTAATCGATAAATTGAGTGAGACACGCGTCGCAATGAAATATACCAACTCTTCAAGTTGGGTGATACGCTCAGCCACACGAATTAACTCGCGTGAGTTACGTAGGCGATTTTCGGCATATTTGCTAAACAAAGCAACTAACGCTTCTTTGTGCGATTTTTGCGTTTTAGCGGTCATATTGACGGTGATAGGCGCTTTTTCAAAATCGGCCAGTAATACCGCTTCTTCCTCATCGGTGTCTTGAATATTGACCAATTTGGCACGGTAAAGACCTTCAATCAGCACTTTGATGCAATTTTCGTCATTTTCATGTGGCATGGTATTGACGACACGGCACACCGTACCATATTCGAATAGATTGCTGGCATCAATGTCTTCAGATAGTGAGTCTTTTTGTGCCACCACCAATACTTTATTGTCAAATTCATTTTGCGCAAGCTCGACTGCTTTGACTGAAGGCGTACGACCCACAAATAAAGCAATTTGCATTTGTGGATACACCACAACGTCACGTAAAGCTAACAATGGTAGCGTCGTGAATTCTTGCGACTCAGATGATTCTGGATTTGTCATTAAAACATCATCTTGCATATACTATGTCCCCTTAAATAACACAACAAGCAACTGACCATTTGTGAGCAAATGATGGCTTGCTGATAGACTTAAAAATATAAATGGCGTCAATGCAAAAAATTGCAAGGCTAGCGATTCAAAGGGAAAAAAAGAATATATGAAGGGATTTAAAAGGCTAAAAATTGTGGTGGCTAAGGCAATTTTCTAGCTCGGCATAGCAAAAAGACATTTAAAATAAGCGTCAAGATAATTAAAAAAAGCCCAAATTTGACGCTTGAAGGAAAAATATCTAGCATGGCGCTATAATCTTCAATTATTAAACGCTTGTATTGGGCATAAAGCTCAAACCAAATCGCCAAAGTGCAAGCTGTCATACTGACAAAGATTATCAAACTAAACCAAGCCTCACCTAGCCAACGCTTCAGCAAAACAGGTTGTGTTAGTCCCAGTAGCGGCAACATCCAAGCCAACAATCCCAATAATATACTAATCATAAAGTCACTCTAATATTGATTCATTACTGCCTAGAAGTCATCCAAGTCTTCAGAATTCACTCGGGTAAAGGCATCAGCTTGGGTTAAAAGTTGATTTAACCTATCGGGATTCATGACACTGGCAATTTCTGCATCGCTTAACTCACCGCTTGATGGATAGAAGAGCTGATGGACTTGGCTAGTGTCAGTATCGGTATCGGTATCGGTATCAGTATCAGCGTCATTGTAGTTTATAGCAGGTGAGGTCATCACCACATGTTGAAATAAGGAGTTGTCATTTTTTTGCATGGGAGAGTTCCACCAAATAGCGTCTAAATAACCATAGTTTACTAGGCGTGATAAGTGCATCAAGCCTGATATCCCAAGGATTAGCATTTAATTTTTCAACCAATTGAAAATCATAAGCCCAGCCAATTTTAAGCAGTTTGCTTTTAACTTTGGCTAAGGTGCGGTCATAGTAACCGCCACCCATCCCCATACGATTGCCAATTTTATCCGCTGCCACTAACGGCATAAACAATACATCAAGCGCCGCCACTTTAAGCATTTTTCCTTTCTCAGGTTGGCGCATACCCAGTGGGTGTTTGGGTAGGCGAGATTGTCGCCAAGTTTTTTGGCTAAACTCGATAAATACGAGCGGCTGATGTTTGCCAGTGACGACAGGTAAATAAATACGATAACCGCGCTGTCTCGCCCAATCCATCAGCGGTTGGGTAGGCATCTCCCCAAAGGCATCGGCAAAAATCCCGATCTTGACGTTTTTGCCAGTTAAAGCAGGATGTTGTAGTCGATTTAAACTTCGTCGTGCTTGATAAGCGACGCGATTACGGTGGCGCCTGGATAAGCGTAGACGTTGTTGACGTAACTGTTTACGCAAGTGATGAGAATTCATAGATTCATAGCGATGATGTAATGGTTATAGATTATAGTTAAGCCATTGATAATAAAGCATGATAATAAATCAAAATCAAAAAAAAGCCAAATGGCTGATTTGGCTTAGTTGCTAAGCTATTTATTGACTTATTTATTTGCTTAAACATCCAAATATCCTACCGCTAGTGTATAACCCATAACAAGTGTCCACTAATTATTATTACCTGTTATGCCATTCCCTTTGAAATCGTTGAAAAATAAAGCATTTTTGCGGCCTGTAACACTGAATTTTAGTAGCCCTACGGACTCAAAGTTAACTAGCAGCGCCTGTAAAAGATGATATGATTGCTGATAACGAGGATGACGGTTTATGTATACGTCTTTAAATTTTTATCTCAAGTCCAATTACTAAAGTTTGGCTTGTAAGTTAGCTGGTTTGTAGTTTATGTTGCATTTTTTTAAATTGCTGTGTTGATAACTTAGGAAAAATTAATGGATGCACTCAGTATGTTGCTTGAAGATATACATTTGTATCAAACTCAGTATCACTATATACACGCCACTGGGGAGTGGTCGTTTGAGTTAGATAAAAAAGATTGTATCGTGTTTTATTTGGTTACTACAGGTGGGATTAGTATTAGGGTCGATGATGTATATCGCAACGCACACGCGCGCGATGTGGTCATGGTGCCAGGCGGCAAGAAACACCTTATTTGTGGTGTGGGGCAATCGGATATTCCTTCAATTGACATTGCCCCATTATTAAGCAACCAGACTGTTGAAACTATCCACTTGGGTAACCCGGTCATTCATAGCAAAGGTGATGAGCCAGCGCAAACAACCGAAATAGTCGCGATTGTGTGCCATTACGATCGAGAGATTACGCGCCCGTTACTCAGCGCTTTACCAGAAATTTTGCCAGAAAGCGAATCAAACGATGAGCAAAAAATGATTATGCTTGAGTTGGGTGTCAAATTTTTGGCATTAGAGTCTGAGCAGAATCGACTTGGTAAAATGACCATTATCAATCGTATCGCCAGTATTTTGATGATTGAGTGTGTGCGCAATTATATTGAGGATTTGCCCGAAGCGACAGATAATTGGCTAAAAGCTGTGAAAGATCCTTACCTTGCCAAGGCGTTGGCAGTCATGCATGATCGACCTGAGACCAATTGGACCATTCATAAGTTAGCTGAAGTCGCCGGGATGTCACGCAGTAGTTTTGCCGAACATTTTCGTGAAGTGGTGGGGGTGCCGCCGTTAACTTATTTAACCGACTATCGACTTCGTCTTGCGGCGCGGTATTTACGGCTACAAGAAAATAGCATCAGCCGTATCAGTGAGTTAGTGGGTTATGCCTCCGATAGTACCTTTAGCCAAGCATTCAAACGCGTCTATAAAATGTCACCACGAAAATACCGCCAATCGTTTCGAACCGATAGTGTGCATTTTGCTGACAGCTTGGGCGAGGAGTAAGTCTGTAGTGGACAACCCTAATTAACCACAAAAAAGCAGGTTTGCTGCGGTTTTGTGGTTATTGCCACTTTTATAGCAAGCTCTATGTCTTATGACAAGTTTTATCGCAACCAAGAATGACCAGTCTATTTTCATAGCAATATCTGTTAGGTTATGTCGACAGGGGTATGATATAGTGACAAGCACTGTCCCATATATTATCAGCTGTGATTGCCAACATGGAAACTTCAACTACCAAAGGTCAACCTGTCGAAGCACATGGCTTGCACATCAAGCCCAATCCAGAAGACCCTGCGATGGACCATCGTGGTGTTAAGCCGATGGATGTTACCAGTCAATACACTGCCGTGTTTCATGCCCAAGAAAACGCAGTGACCCAGTATTTTGAGCACTCCCATCCCAACCAACTGTTATTTTATATTTCCAGTAAAAAATCCCAATTTATTGAAACTAAAAAACTGCAAATCGCCAAATATTTAAACATGCGCGATAATGTTGGGCTGATGCAACTGCAGCATTTGTTCAATAATTTACATATCGTCGATGATTTGGTGATGTCGATTAGCCATCATTTACCGCCGCAGCGACCGATTGGTTGGCAGCTTGTCAGCCAAAGCAAAAATTTAATGAACCTGCCAACCGTAGGCTTGATGCCATCATCCGCTGATTTCCGCGGTCTTGAGCATAGTTTGGCGGCGACCGTGATTCAGTTTTTGGGCGTGGCATGCTATCACAATGACCGGGGTTATTTTGTCGGGCATATTTTAGGTTATTTATTTAGTTGTTATTATTTTGCCCATCTCGGTGTCAACTATTCAGTCACCCCATTAAAAGAGGCGGCGATTCCCAATTACCCTTACCAAGTCATCAATGTGGCAGAATTGGTGAGACTATTGCAATCACTCGATGAGTCGCTCAAAGCGCAAGTTTATCAATTAGCCATCTATTGTGCCCAAATCAGTGAATACGCCGTTGACAAACGAATCGAGAAAATGCTGATTACTGAGGTCAATAGCTTTAACAAGCAAGACTTGCGCGATGAGCTATCGGTGTTGGTACAATATGATTCCAATGAAAACGAGTCTTTATTTCAGCCTATTAAGCCTTTAAAATAACGCTAATCTTACCCGTTGGGAACTCACATGCCCGCATTTCAGTACAAAGCCATGGATACCCAAGGCAAGTCACACCAAGGTATTCTTGAAGCCGATTCTGCTAGGCTAATCCGCCAACAATTGCGTGATAAAAATTTACTGCCTGTCGAAGTCTCACCTGTACAAAAAACCGATGTCAGTCGCAACCGATTGTGGCAAAAAGGGGTGGGTGCGTATGATTTGGCATTAATTACCCGCCAATTGTCGGTGTTGTTGGCAGCGTCGATACCGATTGAACAAGCGTTGCAAGCGATTGCCAAACAAAGCGAGAAACCGCATGTCAAAGCGTTGATGCATGGCGTACGCGGCAAAGTATTGGAAGGCTATAGCCTAGCGAGCGCGCTACAAGACTCCGGTAATTTTCCAGCAATTTATATCGCCACCATTGCCGCAGGTGAGCGCTCAGGGCATTTGGATTTGATTTTAAACCAGTTAGCTGATTACACCGAAAATCGCTTTGCCATGCAAAAAAAGGTACAAGGCGCGATGGTGTATCCGATCATTTTGCTGATGATGGCGGTGGCAGTGGTGGTGGGCTTGATGAGCTTTGTCGTGCCAAAAATTGTCAAAGTGTTTGAACAATCCGAGCAAGCGCTGCCATGGATCACCCAAGTGGTGTTAGCATTGTCTAACCTCTTAACCCAATGGTGGTGGCTGATATTAGGGGGGCTAATCGGTGCGGTGTTTTTATTTGTGAAGTTTATTAAAACAGCAGCAGGCAAAGCCACTTTTGACCAATTTGTCTTGCGGTTGCCGGTGTTTGGTAAATTATCGCGAAATCTTAACGCATCACGTTTTGCCAGTACGTTAGCGATTTTGGTACGCTCAGGGGTGCCATTGGTGGAAGCACTGGCCATCGGCGCGGCAGTCACCACCAATACCCATATCAAACATACCATCGCGCGCGCAACAGAAAAAGTCACCGAAGGCGCAAGCCTATCAAGCCAGCTTGAGCGCAGTAATTATTTTCCGCCGATGATGGTACAAATGATTAAAAGCGGCGAGAACTCAGGCGAGCTTGATGACATGCTGACGCGTGCAGCAGCGATGCAGCAAAATGAAGCCACCAATATGATTAGCACGCTATTGTCACTACTTGAGCCGCTGATGTTGGTACTGATGGGGGTGATAGTCATGACCATTGTAATGGCAGTGATGCTACCGATTATCAATATGAATGATTTGGCAGGCTAAAACCTAAAACCGCCAAATAATTAATGGCTAAATAATCCGACAAAATTAACCAAATCGGTATGCAAATTGTCAAAAAAGCCGTGTAAAATCCTAACACCTTATCAAAAAGCGCTAAAAATCTAAAAAATGGAAATTCGTATGTGTTGTGCTCATGTATCAAAAAATCGTCAAGCGGGTTTTACCTTAATTGAAGTCATGGTAGTGATTGTCATTTTGGCAATTTTGGCAGGTCTAGTGGTGCCCAAAGTGGTGGGTCAAAGTGACAAAGCCCGCATCAAAACCACCGAAACGGCTTTATCCAACACCTCAAATGCCATTGATATGTTTAAAGTGGACAATGGTCGCTATCCCACCACCCAAGAAGGCTTAGAAGCCTTAAATAAGCCACCACAAGGCGCCAAAAACTGGCCAGAGGGCGGGTATATTAAAGGCGGTTTCCCTAAAGATGGCTGGGATAATGACCTACAATACGTTATCCCAGGTACAGAAGGCAGAACCTACGATTTGTTCTCACTGGGGGCTGATGGCAAAGAAGGCGGCGAAGGTCAAGACGCAGACATTTTTGCTAAGTTATAAGTTTGGTGTTTCCACTGGGTTAACGAAATCAGAGTCACGCACTCTGATTTTTTTGCTAGGTTTTTGGACAGGGATTAGCTAAAATTAGTCGTCATAGTATAATTACGTGGCTGAAAACGTATAAATCTGAAACGTATAAATCTGAAACGTATAAATTTAAAACCTGTGAATTTAAAATATATGAGAAGTTTTCTTTGAAAAATATATCCCCTATGCCTACGCCCCTGTGTTGTTTTCGAACCGTGAGTCGTCATGTCTCTTTGCTTGGCACGCTACTGGCTGTCACTAGCCTTACTATGCCAAGCGCGCAAGCGATTAGTTTAAGCGAGATTTTTGGCGGCAGTGACAATCCCAGCTTGACCGCCAAAGACAAGCCGCTACCGGTGCATGAGGCTTTTAAAGTCTATACTGAGCAAAAAGGGCAAGTAGTGACCATTCATGTGGATGTCAAAGCAGGCTATTATGCGTATCGGGATAAATTAACCTTACAATTGCCTGACGGGGTAACAGCGACGCCGCTACAATTTAGTGCAGCACCGACCTATGTGGATGACCCAGATTTTGGTCGGGTGCCTGTGTTTGAACAACCCTTTACTGCCACAACCACGTTGAGCGCGGATAAAGCAATCACCTCACAACCTGCTACGGTCAAATGGCAGGGCTGCGCCAAAGTAGGGCTTTGCTATCCCCCTGAAAAGACCAAATTTGTCATCACCCAATTGGCCGCTTCCACCAAAAATGGCGCAACGAAATCAGACGCAATGACGTCAAAAACGGCCCAAGCCAAAGTCACCAATACTGTGGCGACGACCAATGACGCCGTTCCAGTAGCGACTCAGCAATCTGCTAGCTTGACCCCTGCTAAAACCGTCAATGAGGCAACTAGCACACCGTCTCCCAAACAAGCGCTGTCCAGTGGCAATACAGCCGCAGCAGCGCAGCAAGTCGCATCGACCACAGTGACCGATGTCTTAACTACAGCGCAGTTAACGGCATCCGCCCCTGTCGTATCTATGGCATCGTCTCAACCTGCCCAAACAACTGTCATCACTGAACCCGCGGCTTCATCGGCGGCGGTGGCAACGAGTTTGACGGCTAGCCCTAGTAATCAAGATATTTTTGGATTGACCAAACATAGCGGTGTTGCATTATTGCTGTTGTTTTTAGCGGGATTAGGGTTAGCTTTTACCCCTTGTGTGTTACCCATGCTACCGATTGTGGCCAATATCGTTGCCCGTCAACATCGTCCATCTGCCAAAAAAGGATTGTTACTCACGGGTAGTTATGGTTTGGGTGTTGCCACCAGTTATGGCATTTTGGGCGCAGTGGTTGCGTTATTTGGGCAATCTTTGGGTATATTAAACTGGCTACAAAACCCTGTCATTTTGCTAATTTTTGCGGGGTTATTTATCCTGCTTGGACTGTACATGTTGGATGTCATTCGCTGGCAATTGCCCCATGCGCTGCGTGTTAAGTTCCAAAAAATCAGCCAAATTGGGGAAAATCGACTTGGTAGCTTAAGTGGTAGTTATTTGACGGGCTTGTTTTCTGCACTGGTTGTCTCCCCTTGTGTGTCGGCACCCCTTGCAGGCGCGTTGGCAGGGGTGGCAGCACTGGGTGATCCTGTGATGGGGTTTGCCGCATTGTTTTTGTTGGGGCTTGGGCTATCCACACCGCTCATTTTACTGGGCGCCACCCAAGGTAATTTTATGCCAAAAGCAGGCGAGTGGATGAACTGGGTCAAAACCAGCTTTGGTTTGCTGTTATTTGGCGTCGCTTTATTGATGATAGAGCGTATATGGCTATCAAGCGGGATGCTGATGCTATGGGCGCTGTGGTTTGCTGTGATTGGCTTATGGCTGTGGCGCTGGCAGGGCAAAAAAGGTCAATTACTCACTCAAGCACTAGCATTGCTAGCATGGATTTGGTCAGCGTGTCTGGTGATAGGCGCTGCCTCAGGTAGTCAAGATAGTTGGCAGCCGCTTAACAAGCTTGTGAATACTTCAGGGCAATCGGCATTCACGGCAACAAAGACCACCCAAACGATTACAATCACTAAACTGTCAGAGCTTGAACCCTTGCTTACGCAATATCCAAAGCTAGTCGTCGATGTCACCGCAGAGTGGTGCATTGAATGTCGTATCATGGATAAAACACTTTTTGCCAACCCGCCGCAAAGTTTAGCCAGCTGGCAAGTTGTCAAACTCGATGTGACTGACAATACGCCGGATAGCCAAGCAATCTATAAAAAACTAGCCGTGTTCGGTCCGCCTGTATTGTTGTTTTACCAAAACGGTCAACTGGTAGCAAGACAAAACGGTGCAGTCAAACGCTCTGATTTTGAGCAACTTTTGTCCCAATTAAATTAACTCTAAACTCAGTTAAAGAAAATTCAGTTCAAGAAAACTCAGTTCAAGAAAACTCAGTCAAATGATTCATTGACCCATTCAACCATAAAGGTTAAATAAAAATTGAACTATCACTTAGCAAAGTCTATAGCCATCCCGTTAACTTTCGGGGTGCTAATTTTTGTCACTGGGTGTTCCCATGAAGGCAATGCCGACCAACAGCCAAGGCAAAATAAAAGCCAAAACCAAAGCGGAAATAGCCAGTTAGCAAGCCCAAATTCACCGTTAGTGGACTCAAAGTCCAATCAACAGACGGCTAAAAATTCAGCAAGTTATACTGACAAAAAACGTCAGGCAACAAATATTCAATGCAACAACGCCGTCATTAATCAAGCTTATCAAGCCAAAAATCCCAGCGTTAAACGACAGGTATTAGGGTGTGGTACGGTGATTAAAGTGCTAAAAGACGATAATGAGGGTAGCCGCCATCAAAAATTTTTGGTCAAAATTGATAACTACCCAAACATCACGGTGTTAATTGCCCATAATATTGATTTGGCACCGCGCATCGAGGGTATTCAAGCCAACAATCCCATTCGTTTTTATCCTCCGTTGCCGTAAAACCACCGACTTTAGGCGGTGGATATAAGGCAACTCATACACTATAACGCTTGCATAAATTTTGCTAAAATAATTTGCATGAAAACACTCAAGCTACGCATACGAGATAAACACACAGCAAAGCTTAACCGCCTAAGCGGTTCGGTCAATTTCGTATGGAACTACGTCAATGACTTGAGTTACAAGCACCTACAAAAAACTGGTAAATTCTTTTCAGCTTATGATTTGAACGAATACACCAAAGGTAGCGGTGAATTACTGGGGTTACACTCGCAAACCATTCAAGCCATCAATGAAACCCACGCCAAAGCTAGAAAACAATTCAAAAAAGCTAAACTATCATGGCGAACCAACAACCCAAATTCAAAACGTAAATCATTAGGTTGGCTACCATTTAAACAATCTGCCATTAAGCATATTGCCACGCACCAAACAGGCAAAAAGGGCTTAAAATCCACCTTACAGCTTAGTTTAGCCAAAGGACAAAAACTAGTCATTGACCTATGGGACAGCTACAACCTTAGCCTATACCAAATCAACACATGCGAATTGGTACAAGACAGCCGTAACCGTTGGTATGCCTGTATCACCGTCAAAGACTACCCCAAACAATCATGCGGTACAGGTAGCATTGGCGTTGACTTAGGGCTTAAAGACAGTGCCACTACCTCAAGCGGTGACAAACTCACCATCAAGCAAACGCTCAAATATGCCAAAGATTTAGCTACCGCTCAACGTGCTAAAAACAAACAACGTATCAAGGCTATCCATGCCAAAATCAAAAATACACGCCAAGACCTAATCCACAAATTTACCACCCAATTAGTCAAAGATAATGCGCTAATCGTGGTGGGTGATATTCAGAGTAATCAATTTAATAGTAAAAAAGGCAAACTCGCCAAATCGGTTTACGATGCAGGTTGGTTTGAACTCAAAAGGCAACTGACCTACAAATGCGAGAACGCAGGTTGCCGTTTTGAAATCGTGAATGAGAGATACACGACCCAGCGATGTTCGTGTTGCGGTGAAATCACCGCCAATAGTCCGAAAGGTAGAAAATCGCTTGGAATAAGAGAATGGATATGTGCTTCGTGTGGCACATGGCATGATAGAGATATCAATGCCAGTAAGAACATTCTTGCGGTCGGGCTTGACCGTCTTGTAGAAGGAATCCCCTTGCTTTAGCAAGGGGAGGAAGTCAAGGTGAATATATTTATAACGACAAAGGTGGCGTTGTACATTGGACACACCGTGACCCCGCTAGCCGTCATCAAGACGGTTGGCTTGAGTATAAAGGCGAGCAGTATCAATAGAATTGCCCATACAAGCACCCATAGAAATACCAATAATTGATGAGCCAATAGTTGATGAAAACTTTACTTTACTGTTAAAAATTATTATGCATTTGTTAACTATTTGTCATCAATTTTTGCTATCATGAACGATATTTTTGTAAGAAGGTCAACCTATGTCACAACTTACGCTTTACCGTACCTCTTTATCGCTTGCTATACTAGCCACACTAACAGTTACAGCAACTACGCAGGCAAAAACTTCAACAAAAGCTTCAACAAAAGCTTCAACAAAATCCTCAACAAAAGCTTCAACAAAAGCTTCAACAAAACCCTCAACACAAGATTCAACAAAAACTTTAATAAAAACAACCGTTATTCCTGTCGACGAGCAAATGCTGCTAACCTGTTCAAAAATCACTGACAATGTCGCGCGTCTAGCTTGTTTTGACAAGATAAGCGTTGGTAAAATCGAACCCGAAGCCAAGGCGCCCCTTGATATTGCCAAAACCTTGAAAGTGAGTATCAAAGAAGGTAAAGCAGTGCCCGTGTTAGCCGTGGATCAAACGACAACCGTCACGACTCCCACTAAAAACGAGCAAAAAAAACTGGATCATTTGGTACCCAACAAGCTTGACAAAACCATCTTAAAACAAGTGGGGGTGACTGCAACGGATGTGGAAAAATATACGCCACTGAGTGTGTTATATGACTTGGATAAAAATGATCCCAAAGGGATACTGACGATACGTCCACATTTGCCCATGTATGTCATGCCGCTTTGGTACAACGCGACGCCAAACTATGATATTCATTCACCCACCCAAGATCATGTTCGCGCATCGAAAGATTCTTTGCAGCACTTAGATAGCAAGCTGCAAATTTCAATGAAAACCAAGCTTGCCCAAGATGTGTTCGATACCAATGCCGATGTTTGGCTTGGCTATACCCAGCAGTCTTATTGGCAAGTGTACAATGGTAAGTATTCAAGACCTTTTCGCAGCACAGATTATCAGCCAGAGATATTTTTGACACAGCCTATCAAGGGTAATCTGCCTGGGAATGGGTCATTAAGAATGTTAGGCGCGGGGCTCGTGCATGAATCAAATGGACAATCAGACCCGTTATCCCGTTCTTGGAATCGTATCTATGCGATGGCAGGGACGGAGTGGGGCAAACTCACCGTGATTCCAAGACTGTGGCTCATCGCAAATGAGAACAGTAAAGACTCGGATAACCCAGATATTGGCGACTACATGGGCTATGGCGATGTGCGTTGGTTGTATCCGCTTAATGACCAAAGCACAGTCGGCGGTGTGATGCGTTATAATCCAAGTACCAATAAAGGCGCTATACAGGTGGATTATGCTTATCCATTGAAAGGCGGTATGAAAGCGATTTTACAAGTATTCCATGGCTATGGTGAAAACATCCAAGACTATAATCATAAGAGCACCAATGTTGGTATTGGTATCATGTTCAATGATTTTAAAGGGCTTTAACTGCGTTTATGGCAATCATAGCCCCCTTGCCTTGGTGGCGATTGCCCTTTGCCATGGCGTTGGTATATCAAGCGAAAGTTCATCACCGTTGCCAATTATGTGGCATCAATGATTGCGCTGCAGCAGGCTTTGATAACTTAGCACCGCGTCACCATGAGCATTGGTTCAATCGACAGCAATTTCTTTGTCAGCCATGCCATAGCCAGTTTGCATGGTCCGCGTCATGCTTTAATTTGCAACTAAAGCAAACGTCACTGCGTGGCGTAGCCAGCGGCTACTATCAATATCCCCTCAATAAAATCATGCTTGGGTACAAAAATGGGCAGCAGTTACATCATCTGCCCGTTTTGGTTCAAGCTATCCGCCAGCTTAAGCCGCCTCAAGGATGTCATGCCAAAAACTCTTTAATCGTTAAAGTGCCAACAAGTCTACAGCGCATTAGGCAACGCGGCTTCGATCCGCTTGCCATGTTAACCGCTTATCTAAGCTTTCACTGGCAAATCCCTGTTTTTACGGGTGTGCAGCGACTCGACCGACCTCACCAGCAGGGTCTAAGCCGAGAAGAGCGTTTAGATAATATCAAAGATGCGTTTTCCCTAACAGATATGCCCCCTAGCAAAAATTTGATTTTGTTTGATGATGTGGTCACCACAGGTGCCACCCTGTCTGAATTGGCTAATCTACTCACAAATTATCACCCATCTGCCCATATTTATGCGTATTCAGTCTTGCATGGTAAGGTTTTGCATTAGGTCCTGCTTGTCACTGTTTTGCGACCAAACTTGCATCGCCATATCGTTAAAGCTCGCAGATAAAGGCGGGCTACCAGTGGGTCATTGTAAGGATGCTTTAAAATACTATGCTAAAAATGATTTGATAATACGTGAGCGCCCTTTCGTCCTAATTCACTTAGCAACGATAAGTGGCTTAGGTAAATTACCGTTAGTAAACTTTAGGCATGATAATTAACAAAAATACTGAGATAATAGGTATGTTTTTTGCTTTAATATTAGAATGGTTTGTGCTAGTAAACATGGTATGATAGGTCGTTTATTAAGGGGTATGAATGGGTAGCATGATGAAAGTTTTGAACAGACAGTGTCATTGTAACCAAAATCGTGACCAAGGTTTTACGCTGATTGAGCTTGTCATCACCATTGCGATTATGGCTATCATTGCCGCGATGGCAGCACCAAATATGCAAAAACAGATACGACAAGCGAGAATCAAAGATGGGGCAAACATCATTGAAGCTGCGCTAAAAGATGCAAGAACCCAAGCAATGATTGCTCAGCGATCTACTAGGGTAGTGCTAACTAACAACACGTCAAGCAAAAAAATCACTGTATTGTATGTAAAAAGGTCGGCAACAGATGCTGATGAAATGCTGTCTGACTATACGCTAGACAAAAATTTGACGATTACCGCTAGCCCGAGTGCCTTAACTGCAGTTAGTTTTACCCCTTATAAAAAAGCTTACCAAGGGGACACCGGAACGGGCACTGTCACAGATAGCTCGACCAATTTTTCAGTCTGTTATGGCGCTGGGTCTGATAAATATACCATCATGGTCGATGCAAGCAGTAATATTGTCACTAGCAAAAATGGGACGTGTTCATGAACTCACAAAAAGGCATTGGCTTAATAGAAGTGCTGGTGGCGTTGATGTTGTTAGCAATCGCGGTGCTTGGATTCACTGCCATGCAGATGACCGCAGTCAAAGCCACCGATGAGAGTTTGATGCGTACCCGAGCATTAACGGTACTGCGTGGTGCAGCCGAGATGATGCGAGCGAATATAGATGGCATACCCGCATTCAAAACAGCGATTAACGGCACCGCCACCACACTCACCAACACAGATACTAGCAATGTGGCTATCACCAAAGATAGTTGTATGACAGGGGGTACGCCTGTGTCCTGTACCATTAAGCAATTGGCAGTAAAAGACGCCTTAACCGTCAAGCAATATGCCACAGACAATGGCTTGAACGTGGGTATGGCAACTTGCCCGACCAAACGCACGACAACCACTAGCGCTAGTGGTGTTGCCACAACGATTAGTACGGTTGGACAAGACCGCCAATGCCTGATTGCTGCTTGGGGCGATACCGACCCGATTTTTTTGGATACCGCCGTTGCATCCGATACGACTAAAGACAAACCCTGCGCTAATGAAGATGCGGTCTATAATTTTGGTGCACAATGCTTCATTATGGAGGCATACTGATGATATCAAATTATCGTTCCACTTCTGGCTTTACTTTAATAGAGCTCATGATTTCATTGGTATTGGGGCTGCTGATTTCTGCTGCGGTAATACAAGTATACCTAACGAATACCAAAACCGCCTCAACCCAAAAAAGTGGCAGTGAGCTACAAGAGGCAAGCGTTTTTGGTTTGCAGCAGCTAGAGAGCCATTTGCGATTGGCAAACTTGGGCAATTCAGTAACCTCTATTACCGATACAACGGCGGGTGGTGGCATCGTATTATCACTACAAAATATCCGAGTAACTGACACCGCCTATAGTCCTTTTTTGACCCACACTGCAGGCGACACAGGTTTTACCAGTGTGTCTAATATCACAGGGATCAATAGCGACCAGTTAACGATTCAATTTAAAAATACCACGGGTGTAAAAATTCCTGATTGTGAAAGTGCTGATATTGATCCAAAAGCTACTGTAATTGAGCGATATTTTATTAGAAGTTCAAGTACCACAGGGCAAGGGCTGTTGCTAGCTTGCGATGCGGGTAGGATTACAACTGCAGGCATTACTGGTTTGAGTGCGAACTATCAAAGCGGTGGCAGCGAGGTAATCTTAGGGGTAGACCAATTCAAAATCTTGTTGGGTATCCAAACTGACGCACCTAGTGATGCTGGGTTGATGCGTTACCTGACCGCCAGTGAGTATTTAGCATTGTCTGGTACCAAGCCGCCCATTACCGCAGTCAAAATTGGGCTTATTGTCCGAGGCAGTTCACCTGTCATCGGTAGCGATGTCGCGACCAGTTTTAAGTTATTAGGCGCAACTCAGCCATTAAAATCAGGACAGCCTAAGCTGGTACGTACTACCTATGAATCTACGACCTTATTGAGAAACGCGCGAGTTATCAATATTGACACCAGTACGACATTAACTGCGGGGAGTTAGCCAATGAGCAATCCAATCCTATTGATCAGTACGCAATCCGCGCCTATCATTCCAACAAACAACAGCTATAACTTGCCATCTCATCAACGTGGCGCGGCGCTCATTGTAGTATTGTTGTTTTTGGTGCTTATCCTATTAGCAGGGGCGATAGCAGTACGTCAAAGTACTACGGATCTCAGAACTGCCACCGCTGATCAAATCAACACCCTGTTGCTACAATCAGCCGATAGTGGCAATCAAAAGTTAGAGGCGATGGTGAATGCCAATCCTAGTTCACAGGCATATAAAGATATTACTAGCGTGTCAGGGGCTATCGGGCATTTTTTACTCAATTCTGACAATGCTACCAACGAATTTATCTACTGCTATAATCCGCGTGAAAAAAAATACCTTGCCAAAAACGCTACCATCCTAAAAAAAGGCGGGGGCTACTGGAGTGGGCGTGACAGTGGCTACTGTGACTATACCAGTGCCGATAGCTACACAAGTGATAGACAAACCTCAATGACCCAGATGAATATTGCGGTCACCCCACCTGAAACCGATGCTGAACCATTTTCACAAATGGTGATTGGGAAAGAAGTAGAAAACCGCACCAGTAAGAAGTTCAAGTTTGACATTCGCGCCACTGCAGCCTTACCTGCGTATGCAGAGCCTAAGGTGGGTTCTGATAAGTGCTTTGAACAAACTGCTATCCAAGACAATGTAGAGCCAGGAAAATCTTCTCTGATTGAGTGTATGCGTAAAGCCAACACCCCAAGCAAGATGCTTTACGAGCAAGCGGATGTCGAGAATATGTCAAGCTCAACCAACTGTATTCCGTTTGGCAAAGGTACAGGGACATTATCGTCAAAATGCACTTTAAGCTAATCAGGTAGATAAGGTTTGTTAAGATAAAGATAATGTGGTGATAACGATGAAACCCAAATTTGGTGTTAAGAGGTCTAAAGCAATGAATCAATCGTATCAAGGTAAAATAACGACTTCAATCAAATATGTAGTTATTGCTATGTCGATGATGGTGGCGGTGAGTACTTCACAGGCGGATGTGAGCCAAAAGAAAATCGGTGATTTGGAGATTTATAAGGCAGCAACTGATGGTCAGATTAATCTGATGATGATGCTCGATACGTCAGGATCGATGGGGATCAGCTCGCTAGTATTACCTAAAAACAATCCTTATGGTAGCCCGGGGGATGTCGACACAGGTCTATGTGACCGTGTCATTGTGTACGAGTATAACAATAATCGTTCAAGTACTTATCCATTTGCTGAATGGGCTTATAATGCTAGAGATACCCGTGATGGCGAGACTAAAGGTAAAACTTCTTTTAAGAAATCAGTCACTATCAATGGAACTACGATACCCTATTATTTAAGAGGGTGCGGTACAGCAAGCATTGATGCGGCTGGTAAGCTTGTTGAACCCGTAGATTCTACAGGTCGACAACTTGGGGCTTTTGATAGATTGTCTCGGCTAAAAGATGCGTTAATTACTTTGTTGGCAGGCACCGATATCAAAAACAGTATTGTTATGGGCTTAGGGCAATTCTCTTCCAAGACAGAGATTAATATCAGTGGCGCTACTAACAAAATTGTTGATGGTCACTCAGGTAGAATATTGGTAAAGGCAGCAGCCTTGGATCAAAATCAACGGATAAAACTTATTCAAGCAATTGCTGGTATTCAATCATTAGATACTACAACCAACCAAGATGGCAGTGCCAATGATGCACTTAAATTCTCTAGTAACAACTATCCAAACGTAACCAAGGCTTCCAGTGGTACGCCAGCCGCTCATGCGTATGCAGAAGCAGGGGCGTATATGATGGGTACCACGACGGGTAAAGACCCAAATCCTCCATCATCTGTTAGTATCGTGTATGATGGCTCAATGACCATGCAAAATCCAACTACAAAAGAACAAGTATATTTCACTTGTGTTAGCTTAGGCGGTGGTGAAACTAGTATTTTTAATGGGAATGCCAAGGTCAAACAGTGTGTCAATAACTGGCCAGGATACGATAGTAGTAATAAAATAATAACAACTGCAACCATTAATAGGGGTGTCTATATGCCTAATGGTAATGGTGGCTGGACACAAATCACTAGCCTTGATGACTTTAAAACCAAAAGCGGCGTCACGACTATGGATAGTGGCTGGGAAACCTTTACCAAGCTTCCTGTTGGTTGGCGGTATGGGGGCTGGATGAAAGTTGCCAATGAGCCGATGGATATTGAACCAATTGTCGGCACGGTGTGGACAGGCTATGCAGGTGGTACTATTGGTATCGTGTCTTATCGTACCAGTCCTTTTTCCATCAAAAATACTACTACGTCAACAAATGGAATTGGTGAGCCAATAGAAAATATGTATGGCGGTATTGCCTATTCAGCAGCCGATACTAACAATGGTACGAACTACTACCGAGGGGCGACCCCAGTGACTAGCACCACGGCACAGTGTGATTCTAATGGCATCTATTTCTTGACCGACGGTGCGCCTAACTCAACCAAAGATGACATGGCGAAGACTATTCTCAACAAGTCACTCAACGATGATACCAGATACACCATCATCACCAAGCCTACAGGTCTGATCTCACCAACGCTACAGTCAGGGCTATTTTCTGGTGAGATAGGCGGTTGGGAATGGATAGGGGAATATGCCAAACGCCTTCGTAATGCTTCTCAAAATCCTTCAGGTATCTCAATCAAAACCGCCGTTGCAGGATTTGGTTCCTCCTTTGCGGGTTTAGATTATAATAGTGATACCAAGCTATATAATTGTGACACTGCTACGGCTAATAACGACGCAAAAAACGCTTGTAAATGGGGTCAACAGGGTGCAGGCTACGGTGAAGGCGGATTCTTTTATGCTCAAAGTTCTGAAGATATCGCTAATAGTGTATTAAGCTTTATTCAAAACCTTAATAATACATTACCTGCTACCCCATCAGGCACTATCATTGTCCCTGATGACCCTTACAGAGCCGATAGCCAACTAGCGGTGGCTTACTATCCCATCTTACAAGCCGAAGTTGGTAAAAACCAAGCGATCTGGGCAGGTAACCTTAAAAAATACAATCTAAATGAAGGTACGCTATATGGCAAAAATAATAGCGCATTATTTTTGGATGTCGCAGGCAATCTAAATCCTGCCACTGAAGATCTTTGGAGTGCAATAGCGGATATCAATGGTAAAAATAATAATGTCACCTCAGGCGGATTTTATAGTAACTTAAGCACCCCAAACACCACTGTGAATAATGTAAGAACCTTGTACATTGAAGATAACACTTCCTCAAATGATAGAAGTCCTCGCCTACGCAAATTGGGCGTCAATGTCTCAGGTAAAGTCACCTTGGATGGAAGTATCATCAGTACCTCAAATACCTTTGTGGATACCACCACGTATTCGCGTACCAATGTCAATTTATTACTACAATTTTTAGGTTTTACATTGACGGATGCGCAAAAAACCCAAGCCTTAGCGGATTTGGTACTCACTGCACCAGCGTCACCTGTCAAAGTCCTTGGAGCCACCATTCATTCAACACCAAGCATGGTGTCCTACTCAGCCGATCTTGATACCGATGGTAAAGTCAGCAGTACCCGTGATGATTATGCGTTATTTGGTTCGAGCGATGGGTCATTACACATGGTAAATGCCGATGATTACACCGCTACAAGCAATGGGGGAAAAGAGCAGCTTGCCTTTATCCCTAAACAAATGCTCATCAGCCAACCACAGGCGCTTATCAATGGTACAGGTACAGATGTTGGCAAACCTTACTTTGGTGTGGACGCCCCTTGGCTAGTGAGTGCTAATTATTTTTATGACCTTGATAACAGCAAAGTCACTGTAACGCCTTGTGCAGCAAATACGACTATCGACCCAAATAATACCCGTGACTGCCGTAATACCTACGTTCGTGCTTATGGCGGACTACGAATGGGCGGAGAAGGTATGTATGGCTTAGATTTAACGGATAAAAATAATCCTAAGATGCTGTTTAGAATCGATTCTGCGACGACAGGCTTTGATCGCATGGGACAGATATGGTCAAAACCTACCAAGGCAAAAATTGCCACAGGCATAGACTCGACAACCAAAAAAGTCAATGCTTATAAAGATGTGTTAGTCTTTGGTGGTGGCTACGATACTTGTTATGAAGACCAAGGTTATCAAGTTGGCACCACAACTTCGACCTTAAGCAATCAAAAATCACAGGCGTGTAACCGCACAACCGCTGCAGAATCTCTAGGCAACGCTGTCTATATGGTGGATGCCAAAACGGGTGCGCTTATTTGGTCAGCCACCAAAACAGCCAATGCGGTATCCGGTGCTACCAATACAACAGTCTCTACACTCAGTAATAGTATCGTAGGCGGGATTACTGTACTTGACCGCAACAACGATGGCTATATGGATCAGTTATACTTTGCTGACATGGGCGGTCAAGTGTTCCGTGCTGATTTTACCAATGCTGGATTCATCAAACCTGTGAGCAGTGGCACAGCTGCACCTGAAACTTCATTTAGTAATACGCGCGTAGTGCGTCTACTGCAACCTGCCTTTACTGGCACAGATATCAAGTATAATCACCGTTTTTATGAGCGTCCTGCCGTCAGTTTTTACCGTGGCGATAGTACCTTTAATAACAGCCGATTATTCGCTGTGGTTAATGTCATTTCAGGTGACCGCAGTTCGCCGTTATCAAAACTACGTGCTAGCGATGCTTATGCCGATAGGCTGTATGGCATCATGGACACCGATGTCACGTTGGCAGATAGTATCTTATATGCCAGTGATTTTACCACCCGCAAAGAATCTACCGCCACGGATGCACCTAAAGTACAAAAAGTGGTAGACTTGACCGCCAATACCACAGCGTCTAGCGACTTATTGGCGTTACCCACGGTTACCACAGATTATACTTTAGCTACCAAACAAGCGGCTATCACTTCTGTAAAAGCCAAACGTGGCTGGTATTATCCATTAACGCGCTTTGATGGATTTAATCAAGTCAAATATACCAAAGGCGTGGGTAAGTCTGAGGTTATTGATAGCTTCTTATATACCACTGTCTACAACCCCGATATGAACTATGGCGTCACTGAATCTTGTTCTGCAAAAATCACAGGCGGCTCGGAGCGTCAATTGTACTGTCTACCTTACGGTATCTGCTTAAAAGAAACCACAAATTCAGCAGGGGCGGCTATCGATGAATATGCTGCATCTAAAAATGGCACGGCAGGTTTTGCGCGGGCAGGGCAAGGTATCCAAGAATTGACGCTAGGACCGCGTAGTTCTGCATTGTCTAATCAACGCCTATTGATTGGTACGCAAACAATTACGGATAGAGCCTCCAACCGAGTGGAGTTTGGTGATGACAGCAGTAAGCTGTTGGCGGGTGATACGGGGTCTAATAATATTGGACTTGATAAAACTAGCCAGCCATTATCTGGTCTAAGTAAAACAACGGGTGATGGCTCAGCTATAGAGAATATCTACAATGATCGATATACCTTAAAGCCAAATACTTGGTATGAAGTCAATAAATAACTGAGGCAATGATGAATCGTCACAAAGGCTTTACGCTGATTGAACTGATGGTAACAGTAGCGATGGTTGCGATACTCGCCAGTATCGCTATCCCATCGTATCGGCAATATGCCATTCGCAATGCCGAATCGCAAGCGCAAGCCAAAATGAAGCAGCTAGAGATTGAGCTCAATCGCTGGAGGGCGACTGCACTGACCTATAAAGGCTTTTTACCCAAAAAAATTGCCAGTGACGGTACAGTCAGTTATAGTTATGATACTGGCGCAAGCGATGATGTGGCAAATACGGTGATTTATGTGCCCGCTAACAGCACAGCAGATAATTATCAATACAAGATACTGTTGGTGGATGGGGACAATACTGCCAATAGTTTGGTGCCAACGGCATCTTCGACACTCTCTAATAGCTTGACTGCAGGTAGAGCATGGGTGATGTTTGCTACCCCTAATCCCACAAAATTTAACGATGCGCATAAGATTTTGCTCACTAGCAGTGGAACACAATGCAAAACCAAAAATAGTGACACTAGCGTTACCATCGCATCAACCAACTGTGGTACTTATTCGGAGACATGGTAATGAAAAATCGATATAGTCAACAAGGCTTTACCCTAATCGAGCTGATGATTGTGGTTGCTATTATTGGCGTGCTGGCGGCGATTGCGTATCCAAGCTATCAACGCTACGTCATCAAGACCAAACGCACGGATATGATGGCAGAAATGCAAAATATCGCCGCGCAAATTGAATCGCGTAAACTGGCACAAGGCAGTTACACGAACGCAGGCGCGGGACTCAATGGGAGTTTCCCTAGGAGTGGTACAGCATTATATACCATCACCCTAGCACCTACCCCCCTCGCTGAACGTTGGACAATTACAGCGACACCTGTTAGTTCATCGCAGATGGCAAATGATGGTACGCTCACGTTAAACGCGCAAGGGATAAAATGCCGAAATACCTCATGTGGTACGGGTGAAGAATGGAATAACTAGCTTATCTAGCTAGACATTGAACAATTTTTGGCAGCATGGACAATATTTAGGTTGGGTGGTATAAAATAGTGACAAAGATTGTCACCCATATGACAATAAAATATGAGTAGATGAATAAATTGGGATATTTAAAAAAATTGTCATTTAGATAAGCCTGGATACACTGAATAATTTTTAAATTAATAGCAAAGTAGAAGGCATATTAGCGTTCATTTAGCTGAAAAATTAAATTGGCACACAAACTGCAGTGATTCTATTAGCAACGCAAAGTGATGCTCAGCAAAACTTTGCAGATTGACTCAATTACTTGGATGACTGGCTATATAATTAATTATATGATTAGGTTATCCATTTTATACACTCAAAAATAGGAGTTCATTATGAACGCTCAAAAAGGTTTTACCCTAATTGAATTAATGATTGTTGTTGCGATTATCGGTATTTTGGCGGCGATTGCATTACCAGCTTACCAAGATTATACTAAACGTGCGAAAGTCACAGAAGGTCTATCTTTAGCAAATAGTGCTAAAACTGCGGTGGCTGAAAATGCTTCGAATGCTGCAAAGTATAGCTTAGGTTGGGCTTCGCCTGCTGCCACTACCAATGTGCAATCAGTTGGAATTAATGACACCAATGGCGTAATTACTATCACTTATGGTACACCTGTTGCAGCTACTGGAGCTAATACATTATTACTCTCTCCTTATACAATTGTTTCTACTGGTACGGGTGCAAATGCCACTGGTACAGCTACTGCTTTACCTGATTCATCTACTGCCGGTTATACTGCTCCAGCCGATGCAATTCAATGGCAATGTTTAGCAGCTGGTGCTACGCCTAAAGTTACTGGTGCTTCAGTTGGGACTTTAGCCTCTAAACTTGCGCCATCTAACTGCCGTTAATATGTAATTGTATTAATCGTTAAGTTACAATACCCTATCCTATGATAGGGTATTTTTTTGGAAAAATTTAATGGAAAAAATTACATTACGACAAAAATTAAAGGCATTTACCTATCACCTATTGATCAATTTTTTTGTAGCTTTGCTAAGTTTAATGTTAGTCTACTGGGTATGGTATCCAGCACCACTAGCAAAGGCAACTGGCGTAAATAATATTTATGAATTGATTCTTTTGGTTGATGTTATATTAGGTCCAATATTGACATTTATTGTATTTAAAAAACCTAAGAAGACATTAAAATTTGACTTAGCTATTATTTTTATTTTGCAATTATGTGCTTTATGCTATGGTCTATATACCGTGTATCAGGGAAAACCCGCCTGGATAGCTTACGATGTTGATAGATTTCAATTAGTTAGACTTAATGAAATAGACCAAAGAAACATTAGTAAAGCTAAAAATGAATATAAGTACGCGCCCGTATTTCAGCCTAAATATGTAACTAGTAAAGTTCCTAAAGAAAATATCTCCCTTTCTAACCAAATTTTATTTGATGAAGTATTTAATGGTATTGCACCGCCTCAGCGTCCTGAATTATATATGCCTTTAGACTCGGCTTATCCACAAATAATGCAGAAAGCAAAAGATTTGAAACTATTGAATCAATATAATGACCAAAAAAAGGTAATAAAAATGCTTGATAAATACCCCCAAGCGGATAGCTTTGTGCCACTCAAAGCCAATGCAGTTGACATGACTGTATTAATTGACAAGAAATCAGGCGGCAAGATTGTCAAAATCGTCGATTTAAGACCTTGGAAATAAAAATTTCCGTCATTATTCAATACAAAAAATGCTAAACTACCCCGTTTAGCATTTTTGCGTTTAACCCATACGAAAATCCTATGCTGCCATCTACGCCACCCCAAACCCTCAATCAAGATATCCGTCTATTTACACTATTCATGGGATTAGCCATTTTGACCTATCTGATGCCTTGGCACTCGCCACTGGGGCGGGATTTTGTCGTCAATGCCACCGCATTTGGGTTTGTAAGTTTGGCAGCCGCGGCTTTTTTTTGGCAAAACACGATTACAAAGTTGAGCAAATCTGTGCTCACTTGGTTGCTGCTAGCGCTATTGATTGTATGTCAGCCATTATTTAATCATATCGCTTACCCTGATGCCTTAATCTTTCCGGTGATAAGCTTGGTGGTCGTTGCCTTGACTGCGTTGATAGGCAGTAATATTGAAAATAAAGCGAATTTATTAAACAGCCTGTTTATTGCAGTATATCTCATGGCAATCATCACCTTTATGATTCAAATGATGCAGATGAGCGGCTATCAGATTGATTATAAAGGTTGGGTGATTGCCCGTGGTAACGCCAATGGCGGACGCTATGATGGCAACTTTGGGCAAGCCAATCACGCAGGCTATGCGTTTGTGTTGGCGCTGTGTGGGGTGATTTATCAACTGCAGCAGTCGTTTCAAGAAAAGTTGAATGCACCGCAATGGCTCATTGGTCGATACCGACAATACGCGCGGTTTGGCTTGATGCTATTGTTTGTGATATTTACCATCGGGCTTGCCTTGACACAAAGTCGGGCGGGTCTGGTGATGATGCTGGCGGTGATTCCCATTTTCTTTTTGACCCAGCCGATAGCGTGGAAAAGCAAACTTTCTGCCACCGTTTTTGGTCTTGTCATATTTGTGCTGTACTATATGGGTGCAAGCTGGATTAGTAATTATAGCAGCGCCAATCAGCTTGGGGCGGTGAGCCGTATGGCAGGCGGGCAGGGGAACCGCGCGGCGATGAGCGAACGCGCCATGATGATATTTCATGACCATGTGCTCACAGGGGTGGGCTGGAACAACTACATGGGCGCAAGCGTTGATTATGCCCAATATTTTAAATGGCCAGAGATTGCCGACCATTCCCACAATTTTGCCACCATGATTTTGGCGGAGCTGGGGGTGCTCGGCGCGCTGTGCTTTGTGCCGATTGTCTGGGTGCTGATACGGGCGATTCATCTGCGCCATAGCAGCGAAAGCGCGATTGCACTGGCGTTTGTCATCGCAAGTATCTTGTATGCCAGTGTCGAATACCCGTTATGGTATTTTCGTTATCTCGCGGTTTTTGCCTTATTTTTGGCGTTGATTGAACAGCGCAACTGGCAACTTGCGTGGCAACCCAAGCTAACAAAAGCCCTGTCTGTGGTCATGCTGGGTTTGGCGATGCTATCAGGCTACTATATTTGGCAATATTTTCATCTCAATTATTTGGATTATAATCGCTTTATCAAGCATACCAATCATCTAAACCAAGACAAAGGAATTGACTACCAAAATGACGTGTTTGGCTTTAGTGCTTATCATGACCGCATCCTTGCGATGCAAGTGCCGATTAATCGCCATCAGGCAAGCGTCAAAGAAGCCATCTTTGAAGAAGTGCTAAATACCGATTCTTCCCAGTATAATATATTAGCTTATGCACAGTTCTTAGCCTATAAAGGTGAAAAGCAAGCGGCATTAAAACATATCGAAGCGGCTTGTGTCATGGTAAAAAACTTGTCGGATTGTGATAATGTGGATACCGATTTGGGTAACTTGGCCAAACAAGATCCTGCGACATTTGCAGCTTTATACCGTGAGTTTAAACAATGGCGTGACGCCAATCCTGAAAAAACAGGACTTAAACCATAATGCAGCGGGTAATTTTTTTAGTATGGCAAAATATCGCGTTCCGACTTATCGTGGGTTGGGGGGTGGTGGTGGTGTTGCCCGCCTTGCTAATGTGGCGAATGCGCTTTTTGCAGGGGCGCTGGCTACTGACTGAATTTAACAGTATGGTGTTAGCCACCTTGGGTGTCTTGCTAGTCACCCTTGGTTTGCGCAAACTCACCCAGTTTCCAGGTCAACGCTCCATCAGTTTTGTGTTGCCAACCTTATTGTTGGTGATGATGCTGCTAGGCATGGTGATTATCGTTTTTCGGTTGCCGTATTCGCTATATTATTTTGGCTTATCGGGTGCAATCGGGGTAGTGTTTTTCTTTTTATCGTTTTTACTTGAGCAAAAAGCGCACCAACCTTATATGGCGTATATTCCACTGGGACATTGTCAAAACTTTGAAGCGATTTTTCAAATCCGTTGGTTACGCCTCGAAAAACCGCACTTAGATGCCATACAATCCAAAAAAGTGCAAGCGATAGTAGCAGACCTGTCATCGCCTGCACTCGATGAAGACTGGCAGCGATTTTTAACCGAGCAAACGTTACAGGGCAGACCGGTGTATAATAACCGCCAAGTGTATGAGTCTTTGACGGGTCGTCTGCCGATTCATCATTTGTATGAAAACGAGTTGGGCTCGCTGTTGCCCTCGCAAACCTATTTATGGTTTAAACAACTGATTGATATTATAGCGATTTTATTGGTAGCACCGTTTGTATTGCTGATTGCGGTGATAACTGTTATTGCGATACGGTTGGAAAGTCCGGGTAGGGCCATATTTGTCCAAGAGCGGGTCGGGCAAGGCGGCAAATTGTTTAAAATCTATAAATTTCGCAGTATGCGTTTTGACTCAGAAAAAAACGGGGCAAAACTGGCGCAACAAAATGACCCTCGTGTGACTAAAGTCGGTAAGTTTATTCGTAAAACCCGTATCGATGAATTGCCGCAATTTTTGAATGTGCTTAAAGGCGATATGAGCCTGATTGGACCGAGACCCGAACAGCTAAGTTTTGTCAAAACCTTTGAAAAAACCATCCCTTTTTATAATTATCGACATATCGTCAAACCCGGTATTTCTGGATGGGCGCAGGTCACACAAGGCTATGCCAGTGATACCGATGAGACAGCGCTTAAGGTACAGTACGATTTTTATTATATTAAACATATTTCTTTTGCATTAGATATCTTGATTGTGCTCAAAACCATTCAAACCATGCTGACAGGTTTTGGGGCTAGATAAACTGCGACAAATAACTTTAGCCATAATAGGTAGTGCACTATGTTAAGCAATTCAACCATTTTAGTGACAGGCGGGACAGGCTCATTTGGGCATACCTTTGTGCCGATGACGCTTGAAAAATACAATCCCAAGAAATTGATTATCCTCTCGCGTGATGAGATGAAACAGTGGGAAATGGCAAAACTGTACCAAGGCGACCCGCGGGTACGTTTTTTTATCGGTGATGTGCGTGATAAAGACCGTCTATATCGAGCGCTTGATGGGGTGGATTATGTGGTACATGCGGCAGCAACCAAAATCGTACCCACCGCCGAATATAATCCATTTGAATGTGTCAAAACCAATATCAACGGGGCAATGAATTTAATTGATGCCTGTATTGATAAAGGGGTGAAAAAAGTCGTTGCCTTATCGACTGACAAAGCATCTAGTCCCGTGAATCTGTATGGCGCGACCAAATTGGCGTCGGACAAACTGTTTGTCGCAGGCAACGCCTATTCAGGGGAGCATGGCACACGCTTTTCGGTGGTACGTTATGGCAATGTCATGGGGAGTCGTGGCTCGGTGATTCCGTATTTTCTATCAATTAAAGACAGTGGTGTGCTGACCATCACAGACCCGCGTATGACCCGTTTTATGATTTCGCTTGAGCAAGGCGTGGAGCTGGTTTGGCATGCATTTGAAGACATGGTGGGCGGCGAAATTTATGTCAAAAAAATTCCATCCATGACCATGCCAGATGTGGCAACTGCCGTTTCTGCCACTGCCGAGCAAAAAATCATTGGTATTCGTCCTGGCGAGAAACTGCATGAGCAAATGATTAGTGCCGAAGATTCTTTTCATACCTACGAATATCCCGAGCATTTTAAAATCTTGCCTGCGATTAATGGCTGGGATGAAACGCCTGAGCGTATCAAAGATGGTGTTAAAGTGCCAGAAGGATTCGTGTACGCCAGTGATAATAACAGTGAGTGGATGACAACTGGGCAACTACAAGAATGGATTGAAACCAACAAAGCAAAAATTGGTAAAATTTAATCGCTCACCCTTGATAACAAACCACTTGATAACAAACCCCCTTGGGCAAATATTATGGCAAATCAATTTATCCCTTATGGTCGTCAGCATATCACCCAAACTGATATTGATGCGGTGGTCGCCGTGCTACAGTCTGATTTTTTGACCCAAGGTAGTGAAGTACCGAAATTTGAAGAACGCGTCGCCACCTATACGGGGGCGAAGTTTGGCGTGGCGGTGAATAGCGCGACGTCAGCACTGCATATTGCTTGTTTGGCATTGGGGCTTGGTCAAGGTGAAAAGGGTAAAGACGACTGGCTGTGGACGACGCCGATTACCTTTACCGCATCCGCCAACTGTGGATTGTACTGTGGTGCTAACATTGATTTTGTGGATATTGATCCGCTAACACTCAATATGTCTATCAACGCGTTAGCAGAAAAGTTACAGCTTGCCGATGCTGAAAACCGCTTGCCAAAAATAGTTATTCCCGTGCATTTCACCGGTGAGCCCTGTGATATGGCGGCCATTCATGCGCTATCACAGCAATATGGCTTTAAGGTTATTGAGGATGCCTCCCATGCCATTGGTGGCAAATACCACAATCAACCAATCGGCAATTGTGAGTTTAGCGACATTACCGTGTTTAGCTTTCACCCTGTCAAAATCATTACCACCGCAGAAGGTGGACTGGCAACAACGAATGATCCGGCATTGGCGGAAAAAATGCAGCTACTCCGTAGTCATGGTATCACCCGTGATGCCAATCTAATGACCCATGAACCCGACGGTGGTTGGTATTATCAGCAAATTGATTTGGGCTTTAACTATCGCATGACCGAATTGCAAGGGGCATTGGGGGTGAGTCAAATGAACTATTTGGATGACTTTGTCACTCGCCGTCACCAGCTTGCCAAGCGGTATGATGAATTATTAACAGATTTACCGATTATGTTGCCTTATCGCAATCCTGCTAATTATTCGGGGTTTCATTTATATCCCATTCAACTAACAGCAGACAGTGGCAAAACGCGTAAGCAAGTGTTTGACAGTTTGCGGGCGCAAAATATCGGGGTGAATGTGCATTATATTCCAGTGCATACCCAGCCGTATTATGCGAAGCTGGGCTTTAGACAAGGCGATTTTCCTCATGCCGAGCGCTACTATGCACAAGCGATTAGTTTGCCATTGTATTATGACTTAAGCGAAGCCTCGCAAACGCAAGTGGTCGATGCCTTAAAGATAGCGTTGGCTCAGGCATTAGCATAATGAAGGTCTGTATCATCCCTGCCCGTGGGGGGAGTAAACGCATTCCGCGCAAAAACATCAAAGATTTTTGTGGCAAACCCATGCTGGCTCGTGCCATTGAAACGGCAAAAAACAGCCAACTGTTTGAGCAGATTATCGTCTCCACTGATGATGGCGCTATTGCCGATATCGCTCGACACCATGGTGCTACTGTCAGCCGAAGACCGGCCGAGCTTGCCGATGATTACGCCACTACCGCTGCGGTGATTCGGCATGTGCTGCAGAGCATGCCAAACGCTAGCCATATCTGCTGTCTATACCCCTGTACGCCGTTATTAAAACCGCAGTATTTAACCGACAGTTTTGAGCGCTGGCAGTCATCCAACAGTTTGTATTGTTTTCCGGTTTTAGAATTTGAATCCAATGTGTTACGCTCACTTAAGTTAAGCGATACTGGTGAAGTGTCGAGCATGTTTAGCCAACATGAGCTCACCAGAACCCAAGATTTGCCGCAGGCTTATTTTGACGCAGGTCAGTTTTATTGGGGCAGTCGTGAAGCATGGCTCTATGAGGATAAAATCCATAATCATGCCCTAGGCTATGTGTTGCCAAAATACAGTGTGGTCGATATTGATGATGATAACGATTGGCGATTTGCTGAACGCCTGTACCAAGCACAACTGGAGCGAGCATGAAGATCGTGGTCCGAGCAGATGCAAGTTTAACGATGGGTAGCGGTCATATCATGCGTTGCCTCACGCTCGCTGACGGGTTAAAACAGCAAGGGCATGACATCACGTTTATTTGTCGGGCGCATGACGGGCATTTGGCGGATTTGATTGGGCAAAAAGGTTTTGCTGTGCAGCTGTTAGCCAAAAGCGAGACTGCAGATTTTATCAAACAGCATGCCCATAGCGAGTGGCTAGGCGCCAGTGAAAGCGATGATTTTGCCGAGTGTAAACCCATTTTACAAGCGTTAACGCCAGATTGGCTCATTATCGACCATTATGCGATTGGCGAAAACTGGGAGCAGCAAGCCAAACGACTTTTGCCAAACCTTAAAATTTTAGCCATTGACGATTTAGCCGACCGAACGCACGACTGTGAGATTTTGCTCGACCAAAATTTTGGGCGAAAAAACGAAGATTATCAACCGCTTGTGCCAAGTGATTGCCAACGATTACTAGGTACACGCTATACACTATTACGTGATGAGTTTGCCAACTGGCGAACGATGAGCCTAAGCAGACGTAAAAGCGTGCAGCCGCCCAACAATATATTGGTCAATCTTGGCGGTGTCGATAATGATAATGTCACGCTCAAGATTTTGCAAACTCTCAATACCTTTTTCCAACAATCTACGCAAGCGTTTAACGTGACTGTCGTCATGGGCAAAACCGCACCGCATATCGAAAGTGTGCAAAGGTTTGCCAAGCGCGCAAGTTTTGCGTGTGCGGTACTTGTCAATGTGACTAATATGGCGCAATTGATGGCAAATGCTGACCTTGCGATTGGGGCTGCAGGCAGCACCACCTGGGAGCGCTGTTGCTTGGGCTTGCCGATGGTGCTGATCGTGCTTGCCGATAACCAGCAGGTGATTGCCAAAGCGTTGGCGGATAAAAACCTGGTCAAAGTGGTGACTGATATAGCTAGACTGGATGAGCAACTGCCCCGCTTATTGAGCGAACTGGCCGACAATTATAAAAAATTCAGACGCCAATCTGCCAAATTGGTCGATGGGCAAGGGGCAAAACGGGTTGCGCACTGGATTGAATTTGCGCAAAAATTTCAACATTGTCAAGTGCGACAAGCGACCCAAGCCGATAGCCAGATGATTTGGCAATGGCGTAATCACGTTGACGTACGCCGGTGGATGTTTGGGCAAGATGAAATTGCCCTTGCTGATCATGAAAAGTGGTATGGCAAACAGCTTGACCATGCCAATGTGCATTTGCTGATTTTTGAAGTCGCTGGTGAGCCAATGGGGCTAGTCAATGTTACCCAAGTGACGGTAGATAAATACCAAACGCTGCAGTTGGCAAACACCCATACGCCAAACCCTAATTCATCAAGCCCAAATGAAAAAACCGCCAGTTGGGGGTTTTATTTATCCCCTAATAGCGCAAAAGGGCAGGGGCTTGGCTTTGCGTTGGGGGTTTTGGCGATTGCACAGATTTTCAACACCACCGACATTGGCAAAATCACCGCGCAAGTGCTGGCATATAATACCGCGTCATTGGCGTTGCATCGTAAATTGGGATTTAGCGAAACAGGTGTGTTAAAACAGCATTTTGGTGTGGGTGACAAAGTGTATGATGTGGTTGAGTTTGAATTAAAATCGCAAGATTTTTTATTTTAGGGGTGGGTCTGAGTGGGGTATATATGAAAAAAACGGGGTGTCTATGAATCAAAATATGAATCAAAATTTCAGCATTAACAATCGCCCAATCGGCATTGACCATGCGCCATATATCATTGCTGAAATGTCCGCCAACCACAACGGCGACATCAATAACGCTTACCGTATCATTGACATGGCAAAGGCGTGCGGTGCTGATGCGGTCAAAATGCAAACTTACACTGCAGATACCATCACCCTCAACAGCACCGCCGCAGATTTCCAAATTCATGGGGGATTGTGGGACGGGCGTACCTTGTATGACTTGTACCAAGAAGCTTACACGCCGTGGGACTGGCATAAACCATTGTTTGACCACGCTCACAAAGTCGGTATCACCATGTTTAGCTCACCGTTTGACTTTACTGCGGTGGATTTACTCGAGGATTTGAACGCCCCAGCGTATAAAATCGCCTCGTTTGAAGCGATTGATTTACCGCTTATCAAATATGTAGCAAGTACCGGCAAGCCGATGATTATCTCTACAGGGATGGCGGACCAAACCGAAATTGCCGAGGCGGTTGTCGCCGCTCGTGATGGCGGCTGCAAACAGCTTGCGTTATTGCACTGCGTGAGTGGTTACCCTGCCCCCGCACAGGACTATAACCTGCGTACCATTGTCGATATGCAGCGCCGTTTTGGCGTGCCGATTGGCTTATCCGACCATACGCTTGACAACACTACCGCCGTCACAAGCGTGGCATTGGGGGCGTGTATCATCGAAAAACACGTCACCCTAGACCGCAATGGCGGCGGGGCGGATGACAGTTTTTCACTGGAAAAAGACGAACTCACCGCGCTCTGCCGTGACAGCAAAACCGCTTGGCAAGCGCTGGGACAAGTCGATTATGGGCGAAAATCAAGCGAAATCGGCAATGTGCAATTTCGCCGTTCACTGTATTTTGTCAAAGACATGACGGCAGGGGATGTGATTGATGAAAGCTGCATCCGTAGCGTTCGCCCTGGCTTTGGGCTTGCCCCGAAGTTTTATGATGAATTAATGGGCAAAAAAGTGATAACGGATATCCAAGCTAATACCGTCACCTCGTGGGATGTCCTTGAAAGGTAATGTTAAATAAAATTAAACGTTTAACACAATCTGCTTTGCTCAAGGACAGCCTGATTTATGTGGTGGGCGAGATGACGGCCAAAGCCGTGCCGTTTTTACTATTGCCCTATTTGACACGGGTCTTAGGCACAACGGGCTTTGGTGATTTGTCCTATTATTTATCGCTCACGGCATTTATTGTAATCGCCATGAGTCTGTCGCAAAATGGTGCTTTGACCCGTTATTTTTATGTGTATGGCAGGCATGGGCTGGGCAATATTTTATTGGCGGGCGGGCTATATAGCGTGGGCGTACTGCTGATTGGGACGGTGATTAGTTGGCTGTTACATAGCGAATTGTTATTTTACTGCTTTTTTACCGCCTTTTTGCAAACCTTGGTGCAAAATCAACTGGCACTACGGCAATGCCAAAAACGCCCGTTTAGCTATCTGACCATCCAACTGGGCTTAGCCTTGGGCAATTTACTATGGACGCTGCTGATTTTTCAGTTTTTTGCTGGCGATACCACCGATAAAGTTGCCCAGCGTCTTATTGCAATTATCTTGGCGCATGGGGTTACTTTTGTCGCAGCATTGGCGTGGGCAAAATACCAATTTGCTATCAAGTTTCGCTTTACCCCAAAACGGCTCAAACTGGGACTTGGTTATATTTTAACGCTAGGCTTGCCGCTGCTGTTACATGGGTTAAGCTATACCATCAAAGGGCAACTTGACCGAGTGTTGATTCACGAGCGGTTTAGCAGTCATGAGCTAGGCGTATACTCGGCAGGGGTGCAAGTCGCTAGTAGCTTGACCATTGTGATTATGGCGGTCAATTCTGCGCTGGTGCCTCACTTATATGAACGACTAAAATCGCAGCGCATGACAGTGATGCAACTGCATCGATTGTTTTGGCTGAGTTTGATGGTGCCTGTTATGTTGACTGCCATGGCGTGGGCGATGCCGTCGTCATTGATGGCGTGGCTATTGGGGGCAGATTTTGCCCAAAGCCAGTATTATGTGGTGATGTTTGTACTGGCGTTTTCGCTGATAATTCCGTATTTATTGTTGGTGAATTTTTTGTTTTATCATGCCAAAAGCGCGCAAATCTCGCTGTGTTCCGTCATCTCAACGGTCGTGTATTTGGTTGCCTTGTGGGTGTTAAGTGGCATATCACTGGCGGTGGTGCCGTATGCGACTATTATTAGTGGCGTGGTGATTTTGCCGTTGTTATATTATTATACGCTGCAGGTGGAAAAGGTCAAAAAAACGCCATGAATCTCATTCTTTGTATTACCCCCTTGCAAGTGTTGATTGCCAAGCAAATTATTCAGCGACACAGTACCCCCTTTATTGGGCTTTATTTGCCGTATGGCGCCCATTCAAAAAGCGAGCCCAAACACCGCTATTATTTTGAACAACTTGAGCAGGTCTGCGAAAAATCCGCCTTTATCGAACTGAACAATAAAACATGGGGCGAACGTTTTTCCACCCTAAACCACATCAAAACCACGTTAAAAAAATTGGGCATTTGGCAACAGTCGATTGATGGCGTGTATCTTGCCAGTATTGACGTGTTGTTTTTGCAATATGTTATTTCTAAAGTAAAATTTAAAAATCTGTATACCTTTGATGACGGCACCGCTAATATTTTCCCCAATTCTAGCTATTTTCAACCGTTACCAAAATCCTTGCCATTACAACTGTTTAAACACGTCGTGGGCATTACTTATCCCAGTATCCCTAGTATTTTGGCTATATCCAAAAAACATTTCACCATTTTTCCCCGGGAAAAAAATATCATAGCTACTACCGAGCCTGTTTATTTGTTTGATAAAGTAGACAATCAGCCTGATGAAAATTTGCCGGTAAAACGGCTGTTATTGGGGCAAGCCCTCGACAATTTTATCGGTGACAAAGCTTATGCTGATATTGTAGAAAAAATGGTCAAGGCATTTCACCTTGACGCATTTTGTCCGCACCCGCGAGAAAACTTGGATTTTAGCCATCTTTTGCCGGTGATTGATAGCGATAAAATCATTGAAGATTATCTAAGCGAGGCATTGCAACAAAACCCCCAGCAACGCTTTGAAATTTATACCTTTATCAGCACTGCCGTGTTTTCGCTCAAAGAATTTCCCCGCACCCAAGTATTTATGGTGTATACCCAAGCGCTGTGGGATAAATTCCCTGATGCGTATCAATTTCTTGCCAGTCGTGGTTTTACCCTCGTCAATTTAGATGACGCAGATAATCTAAATGGGTTCAAAGGGTAATCATATGAAAAAACACGCCTTACTTATCCAAGCCCACCAAGATATCAGTTATTTTATTAAGCTGGCGAAAATTCAGCCGAGCGTCAATTTTTATGTGCATATGGATGCAAAATCCGATTATTTTCCTAACGCTGAGACTGCACAGCTAGCCAATGTATTCTTGCTCAAAGATAGAATAACGGTACGTTGGGGCGGGTTTAGCCAAATTGAAGCGACGTTAAAATTGTTTGAAACGGCGTTTGCCAATGAGGACAATGCTTATTTTCACCTGTTAAGCGGTGAAGATGTGGTGTTACAACCATTTGAAGTGATAGAAAAACAGTGGCAACAGCGCTTTGATTTTCAGGCGATGATGACTTGCGAGATGGCGCCAGAGTATGCGTATCGCTTTATTATGGACAGTCCCCATGCCGATAGCGACTGGCAACGGCAATTGACGGGCAAAATCATCACCAAACTGCAACAAGGCGTGGCAAAAATAAAAACTTATCATTCACCCATTTATTTTGGCTCACAATGGTTTTCAGTGACGCGTGCAGACTGGGAAAAAATTGTGCCTTTTATTGATGAATACAGTGATTTTTTCCGTCACAAACTGGTGCCCGATGAGCATTTTTTCCAAACCCTAATTACTGAAAAATTAACTAATCAAATTCGCCTAAGCAATGATAATCGCCGACAGATTATTTTTGATAAAAATGTGAATAATGGTAATAGTCCGATTTATTTGGATTTATTTAAGCTTGAGCGGGCGAAATTTGACGGCTATTGGTTTGCGCGTAAAGTAAAAAAGGATGTAGCATTGACTTGGCTGAGTGAATTAACATGAAATTTTCTGTACTGATGTCGCTGTATGACAAAGAAAACCCCGAATTTCTAGCCGAATGTCTAGCCAGCTTGGTCAACCAAACACGCCAAGCTGCTGAGGTTGTGTTGGTTTTTGATGGTCCCATCAATGTGGCATTACAAAAAGTGGTACAAGATTTTAAGCTGCAACTACCGTTAACGATTATCGCTTTAACAAAAAACGTCGGGCTTGGACAGGCTTTGAATGCAGGTCTAAACGCTTGTCAACATGACTGGGTCATGCGCATGGATACGGATGATATCTGTGTGCCTAACCGCTTTGAGCAGCAAATCAACTTTATCCAAAACCATCCTGAAATTGATGTGTTGGGCGGGCAAATCATTGAATTTGAAAAGCAGCTATCACAGGGGAAAAAATCTCGCACGGTGCCAACCTCACACGAGGCAATTTTTGCCTCAGCCAAGTCGCGCAATCCCATCAACCACATGACGGTTGCCTTCAAAAAATCAGCGGTACAAGCAGTCGGTAGCTATCGCCATGCGCCGCTGTTTGAAGATTATGATTTGTGGGTACGATTATTGGTCGCTGGCTATCAGTTTGCCAATTTGCCCGAGGTGCTGGTGTATGCACGGGCAGGGGATGCGATGTATGAACGGCGCGGGGGCTTGGCGTATGCTCGTTACGAGTGGGCAATCCAGCAAAGCTTTTATCAACAAGGGTTTTTGCATATGGCGCAACTGCTTAAAAATCTCGCCATTCGCTTACCGGTGCGATTATTGCCAAATAGTTTACGCAGTTTAGTTTATCAAAAACTGCTGAGAAAATAACTTAGCGCCGAATGACCTTGCGATTGGGGCTTAAACTGTTGACCATCTTGTTAGCTAACGGCAATATTTCCCCACACAGTAAACCGGCCAGCAACTCACTACAAATCGGCGCATAAGCATAGCCCTTTGACCCCAATGCCGAAAAGCTCCATACTCGGCTGTTGCTTTCATAACCCGCTTGCCACACCTGCCCAACTAGGGGTAGATAATCCACGGTTTGGCTGCGGATAGTGGCGCGACCCTGCCAATGGGGGATGTTTTTTTCGACGGTAAACATATCGGTGTTGTTGACCAAATTGGGCACCGCAGCCGCCAAATCTGCCACATTCATCTTATGGTCAGCAACTGCTGGCGCAGTATCCAAGGTATCCCTGACAAAACTTGCCCCAAGCATGACATGGCGTTTACTGTTTTCGTTAAAACTGGCGTAATAACTGCCATACTTTAGCGGCAGTTTTGGCAACTGTGCTTTATCATGCTCATCGACAGCAAACCACGTCACTTGCCCACGGCTGTGATTAAAGCGTTTGATGGTGGGTAAAAAATCGCAGGTGTCTAACGCCATGCACAAAATCACATGGTCAAAAAACTGCTGACGCTCAGTGAATGTTAATAGCACTTGGTCGCTATCTTGCTGAAAATAGGCTTGCTGAAAATAGGCTTGCTGAAAATATGTTAGTTCCTCGGTTTGAAAGCTGATATTGGGGTGGCATAAAACAGCGTTGGCAAAGTTTGCGGTCGTGATTAACCCGGCATTGGGCAAAAATATCGCTTGCCCAACCTCATAACCGACTTTTGCTTTGGCTTGTTCAGCGGTCAATAAACGGGCAAATTCAATGGGAAAATCTTTGACTTCATCAAGTTGTAAGCGATTATGTGAGAGTAAATCCAAACAGCCGGTGGTTTGTAGGATGTTAATACCGGTTTGTGCGGTCAAATAAGGATAAAATCGACAGCTTGCCAAATAACCAATCGCATGCAAATTGGTTTCAAGGCGTTTTAGGCTGGTAAGTTTTGGCGCAAGAAAACCGCGGATGTTGCCCGATGCGCCTGCCAACGGCTCATCTTTATCAAAAATGGTGACCTTGTGTCCACGGGCGGCTAAGGCATACGCACTGCTTAACCCAGCCACCCCAGCCCCAATCACCGCCACAGACAGCGGTTTTGTGATGGCGGAAAAATTGGGTAGTTCAAAGCCTTTAACGTTATTGGCTTTTCGACGCTGACGACGTCGGGATTCAAACGTGTCAGTAAAAGGTAGAGTGACAAAAAATGGTTTAATTTTTTTGTTATAGCGAAAATAAACCTCGCAAAAATTGGCTGATGTTGACTTAGGTTGAAAGCTTGCGGTGAGCATTTCTCGCTTTTTGCCAAAGCCTTTACGTTTGGCTAAGGTAAAACCGTGACATTTTAGCCCCTGTTTGACTGCGCTTGCCACGCTAAATGTCGCCAAAGTCGTGTGAGGTTTGGATAACCTTGCAATTTGAGCCAATAAAGCCGCTGACCAAAGTTCTTGGTTACAGCTCGGTGCAAACCCATCAAGCAGCCACGCATCGACTTTACCTTGCCCCGTCACTTGCGACAAACTACTTGTCGCATCGCCAAGCCATAAGTCAATCGTCAATCGTTCATCAAACCAGTTCAAACGATGGCAGCCAGCCAGTGGCGGTGGATAGTTTGCAATGAGCTGTTGTGATAACCCAGCAAGCTCTGTCCACACGCCCAACGCTTGCGCAAGGTCAGTTTTGCGTAGGGGAAATTTTTCGGTGGTAATGATATGTAAATGGCTATGATTGTCAGCTCTGATTTGTTGCCACAGTTGCCAAATAGCCAAGATATTAAGCCCTGTCCCAAAACCAATTTCACCGATGACAAATCGTTCAAAGTTCTGCAAATTAGCGAGGCGAGTGGCTAAGTTGTTGCCATCAATAAAAACATGGCGAGATTCTGCCAAGCCATCCGTTTTGGAAAAATAAACATCGCCAAAGTCGCTAGAGAGGGGGACAGTCACGCCGTTATCATCTAATTGCCAGTGCAGTTTGGCGGTTTGAATGGTTGATGCTGGGGGTTTGCTTGAGCTTGTGACAGGAGGTTGGCTAGATTGTGACATCAGTGACCCATAATAAATAACTAAAAGTTAGTGCTAAGTAAAATATTACTAATACAAGGCTTGAAAACAGCGATTAGGGGGTATAGCATAACTGATTTTTTATCGTTGCAACATGGCGTGCAGCTTTTTTTGGGTGTGGTAACAACATGAATCAATCAACTAACGGGCGTTATAACTTAATCACCGCATTGGCAATGATTGTGGGGATTGTGATTGGCTCAGGGATATTTTTTAAGGCAGACAATGTTTTAAAATATACTAACGGCAATGTGGCGTTGGGCGTGGGGGTTTTTGTATTGGCGGCGGTGGCGATTATTTTCGGTTCGCTATCGATTGCTGAACTGGCAAAACGTACCGATGCGCATGGCGGCTTGATTGGCTATGCCGATGAATTTGTCAGTCCACATTTTTCTACCATGATTGGCTGGTTTCAATTGTTTTTGTATTACCCGACGCTTGGCGTGGTGGTGACGTGGGTGGTAGGTATTTACACCGCCCTGTTATTTGGGGTAAAAGAGGCATCGCTTGAATTACAAATGGGTATCGGGCTTACGTGGTTTGTCATTTGTTATCTGTTTAATGTGATGGCAGCGGTGTTTGCAGGGCGCTTTCAAGTCTTTGCCACCATTGTTAAATTAATTCCGTTATTTGTGCTAGGGGTGATGGCGTTTGTCTATGGCGACCCTGTGGCTGCGTTAACCCATCCAAGTGAATCCGCGCGTCAAGCGACGCAGTCTTTGGCATGGCTCGGCGCCATCGGTCCGATTGCGTTTTCGTTTGATGGCTGGGTAGTCTCTACCAGTATTTCAGGGGAAATCAAACATGCCAAACGTAATTTACCGATTGCACTAGTCATCGCGCCTATATTGATTTTATTGGGCTATTTGCTGTATTTTGTTGGACTCACCTCGTATCTAGGCGCCGAGCAAGTGATGGCATTGGGTGATGAAAGCGTCTACGTGGTCGCAACCCAGTTATTTGGCGAAACCGCTGCCAAAGCCTTTTTGGTATTTGTGGTGATTTCGGTGATGGGTACGGTGAATGGCTTGGTATTAGGGCTGATTCGTCTGCCCCATTCTTTAGCGCTCAAATCATTGATTCCGTTTAGCGCGCAATTGCGTCACGTCTCGCCCAACTATCAGCTATCGGTTGGTTCAGCGCTGCTAGGTTTTGTCTTATCTATGTTTTGGGCGGCTGTGCATTATGCGGTGATGAAAAGTCAGCTACTTGGCGATATGGATATTTCAGAAATCGCGATTGTGGTGAGTTACTTGCTGTATTTGGTATTTTACTTTGCTGTGTTTCGCTTATGGCAACAAGGTCATATCAAAAGTATGTTATTGGGTGTGATATCGCCGATTTTGGCGGCATTGGGCTCATTGATGGTAGTGTTCGGCGGCATGCAAAATCCGCTGTTTTTGCCTGTCTGCTTACCGATTTGTGCGCTTGTCCTCCTGCTTGCCTACTTTTACAGTCGCTATCTACACAGTCGATAAGTACCTTATGTCAAGTGCCTTATATCAAGTGCATTGCGTCAATTTTTTGGATAACGCTAAAAACTGCGCCACGCCTTGTCCGACGGCTCGACCTGTGGCAAAACAAGCTGTCAGTAGATAGCCACCCGTTGGCGCATCCCAATCAAGCATCTCGCCACAGCAAAATACATAAGGATTGGATTTTAGCGCAAAATCCTCGGTTAATGCTGTGCGTTTTACCCCGCCGCCACAGCTAATCGCCTCTTCAATCGGTCGAAAACTATCGAATTCTACCGTTAACTGTTTGATTGCCTTTGTCATCTTATCGGCATTATGCCAGTGCGTTTTTGCGACGATTTCTCTGAGTAAGGCGATTTTGACAGGATCAAGTCCTGCCTTTCGCCAAAGGTTAGCTAGCGATTGTTTTTTGGGATTTTTTAAACTACTCAATAATTTTTCGTCAGACACATCAGGCAGCAAATCAAGTTGTAGTGATATTTTACCCGTATGATTTAATTGCTCACGCATGGCACGATTGAGCCGGTATATCAGCCCGCTTTCCATGCCATAATGGGTGAGAATAATATCACCAAAACCCTGCTCAATTTTGCCATTGGGCAATGTCACCTGAGCTTTCACCCGTTTTAATGCTTTGCCAAAATCGCGGTGCAAATGCGCCGACCAAAGCTGCGACAATGGGCGACAGATACCGACATTGCTGGCATAAAACGGCGTCAATTCTGTATCGCTGAGCCATGCCTGCCATTTGCCATCACTACCGAGCCGCGACCATGACATCGCGCCCGTTGCCAATACAATCGCATCAAAGCTTTGGCTAACAGTTAGGTTGCCGCTTTCATGCGCTACCGAAAAAGTCGCTTGCTTGCCGTCAATGTTGTCACAGCTATGCCGATAAAAAAACGCTACGCCATCCTGCTGCAGCGCTTGCAACCACGCCCGCAGCAGTGGCGAGGCTTTCATCATGGTAGGAAAAATGCGACCTGTCGAGCCAACAAAAGATTCAATCCCCAAGCGGGTCATAAAATCACGGATATGCGCTGCATTAAAATCTTCAATATGCGGCGTAAGCCAATCGTCGGGCTGATAGCGCGTGACAAAGGTATCAACGGGCTCAGCGTGCGAGATATTGAGTCCAGATTTACCGGCCATCAATAGTTTGCGGGCAGGGGATGGTTTTTGTTCAAATACGTGGATTGTGACATCAAACTGGCGTAGATAATCTGCCGCCATCAGGCCAGCAGGACCTGCGCCAATGATGGCGACGGTGGGCTTTTTTGGCAAGTCGGCTTGTTTATTTGGCGTCATAGCAAGTCAATATCAGGCTTATAAAGTAGATTACCAACGACCTTTACGCCCTGCGACCATCCAGCCCAGTGCGATGCCAAGTATCCCACTGAGCAGTGCAGTGACCGCACCATAGATAAAAATCTGTCCACTGCGCTCATTGACAAGCACTTTGACCTGCGTATTTAAACTATCGACTTGGTTTTGTAATTCAGCATTTTTTGCCAAGAGTTGTTGGTTGGCGTTGGACAACTGGCTGTCAGTGGGCTGGTTGAGCTGGGCAAGGGTAGGTTGTTTGGGGTTTTGCATCGGTGAGGTGCTACTGGCAACGCTTGAGGCAAGGTCTGGCTGCTTGGCGAGCGGTTGTCCTGTTTTTGGGTCAGTGACGACAACTTGCGGTGCTGCATGGGTCAGGCTTGTCACCTGTAATACCGTCAATAACACTGCGCCGCTTGCCAGAGAGCCCATCAATTTTTTCATGCTTACCACCTATTACCACCCAGACTTTGCCAATTATGTACTACAAACAACTGTTAAACCCAACATTAACTCGCTGATTTAGGAAAAACTTGGATAAAGGGTTTGATATCCACATGACTATACACACCATTTAATAAGTAAGGCTCTTCACTTGCCCAAGCTTGCACGGCTTCATCGCTGTCAAAATCCACGACCAATACACTGCCACTCATTTCAGGCTCTCCATGCGCAATTGGCGTAGGGCCTGCGATGATGAGACGGTTCTGCTCATCTAACTGCGTAAGACGCTCAAGATGAGCAGAACGGAATTGTTTGCGTAGCTCCAGGCTATCAGGGACGTCATGACCGATAATAATATAAAGTGCCATCCATATTCTCCTTTAGTTTTTTCCTTTATCATTGATTTGTTGCTGTATATCTGGATTTAGATGGTTTTTTAAGAACACAAATTGCCCGATTAAAAACACCAGCATCACCGGTATCCATCCCCAGCTTTTAAAATTAATCCAGGTATCGTTGTTGGTAAAAAACGCAAAATAATATTGCAAACCTGCCATCAGCAAGAAATACCCTGCCCAAGCAAGGGTGAGTTTATTCCAGCCAGACTGCGTCAATCGAAACACATTTTTCATTGCCAGTTCTAATAGCGGTTTACCTATCGCGACACTGATAATGAGTGCAACCGCAAATACGCTATTGATGACGGTTGATTTCCATTTTAAAAACGCTTCGTCATGGAAAATTAAGCTTAACCCACAAAATCCCACGGTTAAAATCAGCGTCACCCACTGCTGTTTATTGAGCTTGCCTTTTTGCCGGGCAAAATGCACGACATATACCACCAGTGTCGTAATCAATAACGCCGCCGCACCTGCCAATACCCCTTGCTGTTTGGAAAAGTAAAAAAATGCCAGTAAAGGTAGCAAATCCAATAAACCGCTCATAGTCATCTCTAACAAAAATCGCTTGTAAAAATCTTAGCCGCTAGTTTACACGGATATGCTAAAATCGAAAAGTAACTTTGCGATTTTCCTTGCTTCATCCACCACGTGCACTTGTGAGCGAGCTAGCGCAGAGTTAACCCCTCTTTGTCTTAACCCCTTTTTGTCCTATTGTTGGCAACTAGCTTTTGTAATTAAGGCGTATTTGTGAATTCTTTAAATCTCGATATTTTGTCTAGCAGTCCTATTTATACCCAACTTCCGATTGATATGCACTGCCACAGTACCCGCTCAGATGGCACTTTTAGCCCAAGCGAAGTGGTGCAAAAAGCGCATGAAAAAGGGGTGAAAGTATTATCCTTAAGCGACCATGATACGGTACTTGGTATTCTTGAGGCGCGCCAAACCGCTGAAAGTCTTGGTATGACGCTGATTCACGGTGTTGAAATCAGCTGTCGTCATCGTGTCATGGGCGGCTACTCCAAAAAACCTGCCCAAAATGAAAAAGTGATTCATGTGCTGGGGTACGGCTTTAGTGATATCGAAACAATGCACAGCAAACTGGCTGCCATCCAAGCCAATCGAGAAACGCGCGGCTATGCGATGTGCGAGCGTGTGGCAAGTACCTTTAAACGCCCGATGGATGAGATCTGGCAGGCGGTGTTAGTGCAAGCCAAAGGTAATCCCCAAGCAGTCGGTCGTACCCATATTGCCAAAGTGATGGCGGATCTAGGCTTGGTGAGTGATGTGCAAAAAGCCTTTACCGGCTATTTGGCTGACCATAAACCTTGCTACGTGGCACTCGATGGCTTATCGCTAAAAGATTGCATCAATTTGATTCATGAGTGTGGTGGCAAAGCGTCTTTGGCTCATGCGACCCGTTATAATTTAACCGCCAACAAAGTGCGTAAACTGATTGCAGATTTTGCCAGTAGCGGTGGCGATGCAGTGGAATTGCCCGCCAGTAATGAACCGACTTCAACCCGCCATATGGTCGATAGAGTGATTAAAGAGCATGAGTTAAAGGTGTCTATCGGTAGTGATTTTCATGGCAGCACCATGCCGTGGCGCGTGCTTGGCGGTGTGCCAAAATTGCACGAAGGGCAAGTGGGGATTTGGGAGAGTTGTTAAAAATTTACCCTCAGTTACCATTTTTTTAACTAACAAGCAGGGGCTTCTAAATATCCAGCAAGATTTTTTAGCATTTTACTGATGAGGATATTTATGAAAGGCACAAGGACGCCAAGTGCCTACTATTAGTTAGTTTGTCACTTTGGTTGTTTATCAAACGCCGTCAGTGGCTTAAACTCAATCGACTTCGCCATCGGCAATTCCTCAATCGCACGCAGTCGCCAGCTATTGGCTGGGTCATGCACCACAATATAGTATTTGCCTTTAGACGGGTCTAGCTGCACATTGCCCGCATAACTGCCATCACTTAACCGTTTGACAATAATGTCACGGTCTTTTTGCTTTTGGGTGGCATGGGAAATCTCCACTGCCAATTGCTCAGGTGCTTTAAACTTGTCACTGGCGGGCGCCTCAAGTTTAAAATTCACTGCCTGGTGGCTAATCATCATTTGACCGGTTAGCCCCAAATCATGCGCCAGTTTGTCTTTTGACACATCCGCATATAAGGTCTTACCATCCATGTACCAGTCATCACGCACGGTAGAGTCTTGGATTCTCACCGAGTAAAACACGAACCAGATACAGGCGACTACCACAAATAGCGGCAGACCAATAACAAAAATCCAAACCATATAATTTTTATACCAAAGTTTGGATATCGACTGATTAGAAGTTGATGAAGCAGGAGAATTTGTCGGTGTTGCCATAGACCACTCAGCAGATAACAATCAAAAAGCTAGTATAGCAGAAAAACCCGTACCCAATAACGTGCGCCAATAATTTGGCACAAAAAAAGCCGATTATCAAAATCAGCTTTTTTAGGCAATCAAACTTATTTATCGGTGGTAAACACATTATCTTTTACCGCTTTATATTTACCGCCATCATCCACGCTCACCACTTGCATTTGGATAGGGATATTGCTTTGGGTAATCACTTTTGGATCGCCCAGCACACTGACAGGGAAGTCATAACTTTCGCCTGCTTCTAATGGGATGGTTTTAAAGCGGCTATCAAGTTTTAAGCCGGGTTGTGGTGTCAATGTCACCGCATAATCATGGTCTTGCTGGGTTTTGTTGGTGATTTTGATGATGTAGTTATTTTCTACCAAACCTTGCGCATTGATTGACGACAGCTGATTACGGTCACGGCGAATATCAATCTGTAGCGGTACACGGCTGGTTAAAAAATAAACCCCCGTCCCAATCAACAACGCAATCACCGCCAAATAAGCAAAAAACCGTGGACGTAAAATTTTACTTGGCTCGTTCTCTACCAATTGGCGTTCGGTACTATACCGAATCAAACCGCGTGGTTTATTAACTTTATCCATGATGTCATTACACGCATCGATACAAGCCGCACACTGGATACATTCAACTTGCAAACCATCCCGAATATCGATACCCGTCGGACACACTTGCACACACATTAGGCAGTTGATACAGTCACCTAAATTCTCATCTTCACCGCCTCTTTTACGCGCGCCACGTGGCTCACCACGTTTATAGTCGTAGGTGACAATTAACGTATCTTTATCAAACATCACACTTTGGAAGCGACCATAGGGGCAAATATGGGTACAAAAGTGCTCACGCATATAGCCTGCATTGGCAAACGTCGCAAAGGTAAAAATAAGTACCGAAACCCAAGTTAGCGGTGTCCAATCTGGCACAGGAATAACGCCAAACCATTGCCAACTATGATAAAGATAATCAGTCCCAACGGCATAACTACTAAACGTCAATGCAGTCACCAACGCCATGATAAGCCAAATCAGATACACCAAGCCGCGTTTCATGATTTTTTCGCCATTCCAAGGCGCTTTATCTAACTTAAACTGCTTATTACGATCACCGATGATAAGCTTCTCAGTATATTGGTACATATGCGTCCAAATCGTCTGTGGACACGCATAGCCACACCACACACGACCGGCATAAACGGTCACCATAAACAATAAAAAGGCAGCAACCATAAAGAAAAACGCAAAAATAAAAACGTCTTGGGGTAAAAAAGTTAGCCCAAATAGCACAATCTTAGAACCCGAGAAATCAAACCATATTGCTTGGTGTCCGCCATAGCGAATCCATGGTAACACCAAAAACAACAACAATAAAAAATACATACTGACAACGCGGATGTTTTGATAAAAACCCGTCACAAAACGGGGGTGTACGCGTTTTTTAGTGGCATCTACTTGGTGAACAGGAAGTCTAAAATCATTACCAGCAGGGGAAGGAGGTTGTACAGACATTGTTTGCCCTCACATATTTTCTGACATGAATATAAAAAAATGAAAGACGACGACCGCAAAACTAGCGAACATCGCCTAACAAAAAATTGCTTAAACAATATATTCAATTATATATCAAATGGCACTAAATACCCACAAAATAAAGGGAATTATCAATAACTGCAAAATAAATGAAAAAACTTTTCGTAGTGGTATTGACAGGTAAAAAGAAAAGCGTATAATACGCACTCACTGGCAGCGACTACAGCCACAAACTGTAGTAAAAACAACAACTTAAATTAATATAGATATAAGTTGAGCGGTCATAAAAAAATTAAAGAAAAAAGTTATTGACAACACAAAATAAGCTGTTAAAATAGCGACCTTCTTAACGACATCAGCCGATGATGTTGTGAACTAAATAACAACGAACACAAGAACAACTTGTGTGGATTTTCACTTAGGGCGATAAA